>CAVIPV010000055.1:0-16680 GCA_963644495.1 Prevotella sp.
AATCTATGAATTTTACCGCAGACAGGGATTTGGATTCCAACAGTATATCGCCTGTCTGGATCCCCTTAATGAACCTCACGGAAAAACTCCTTATGCCCTTTCTCCAACGCAGTACGGAGAGTTTCTTATCACCTTATTTCACCTTTGGTACAAAGACTGGAAAAAAGGCCGCCAGCCTTACATCCGGCAGTTTGAAAACTATATTGGCATTTTAGCAGGATACCGGCCAGAGGCCTGTGACCAGTGCGGCGTATGCAGTATACAAAATGCTGTGGAAGCAGATGGCAGTGTATATCCCTGTGATTTCTATGTGCTGGATGAATATAAACTGGGAAATTTTAATACAGATCAGCTGGATGTGATCAATGAGAAACGGGCCGAGATCGGATTTATCGAACGCTCAAAAAAACTGAAAAAAGACTGTATTGCCTGCCCCTATTTTTTCATCTGCCGCGGCGGATGCCAGAGGAACCGGGATCTGGATGTGGGAAGCGGTCTTTACGAAAACTATTTCTGTGAAAGTTATAAAATGTTCTTTGAAAACTGCCTTCCTCTGATGAAAACGATTTATCTGTAGACACAAACTGTTTTTATGTTTTATAATAACGGATAATAATACAGCTGCATGCTGTTTCAAAGGAGAATCATAAACATGGACCACACACCTGTTGTTTCTGTACGAAATATAGTTCTGGGAGAAGGGATCCCAAAGATCTGCATCCCACTTGTAAGCACCAGTCTTTCTGCACTTTTAAATGACATGAAAAAAGCGCTGGAATACAGTGCGGATCTGATGGAATGGAGAGTTGACTGGATGGAAGATATTTTTAAAGAAGGCTATCTGGATAAGATCCTTCCTACGGTCCGGGAAACTGCCGGCGACACTCCTCTTCTGTTTACCTTCCGTACAAAAAAAGAAGGAGGAAATATGGCTGCCGATCTTTCACAGTATAAAGAACTGGTTAAAAAGGCTATCTGTTCCGGCCTGGTGGATCTGGTGGATATTGAGCTTTTTTCTGATAAAGATGTGGTAGATGAGCTGATCGCTCTGGCAAAGGAAAAGAAGGTAAAAACCATTCTTTCCAACCACGATTTCTTTCATACTCCTTCTGAAAATGAGATCTTTTCCCGATTGAAACAAATGGAAGAAGCCGGGGCTGACATTGCAAAGATCGCTGTTATGCCGGAAAGCACCGAAGATGTGCTCACACTTCTTTCAGCCACCTGTAAAGCAAAAAAAGAGCTTTTCTGTCCTGTTATTACTATGTCCATGGCTGGAACAGGTCTCATCAGCCGCTTAAGCGGGGAAATCTTTGGCTCCTGTCTTACTTTTGGGGCTGCAGGAAATGTTTCTGCCCCAGGTCAGGTCGATGCTTTAAAACTTCGCTCTGTACTTAGCATATTGCATGAGAACAGCTAAACAATGAGATCCGCCCATTTAGGCGTTCACACTTTTTTCACATTTTACACAAATTTTCCTCACATTTTTTCAGTATATTTATTTTTGTTAAAAGCGAATGCTTTTCATACAACTTTTTCTCACAAATCGGCCGACAGGTGAAAACCTGCCGGCCACTCCTCATTTATGAGACTTTTACATTTTACATGTCAACATTTCTTATCTGGTTTTTCCTTTTCTTTTTCCTTAAAGCTTACCAGGATAATATCATTTCCGATCTGGCACACGTCGCAAAATGGGATCACGTACTCTTTTTCTCTTCCTAAAAATCCGCAGATACAACCAGGTCCAGGCACTACCAATGCCGTGATACAGCCTGTTTTTTCATCAAATTCCACATCTCCTACATAGCCTAAGCGGGCGCAGTCTTTTACGTTGATGACTTCCTTCTGTTTTAAGTCATATATCCTGATGGGTATCCGCCCCTTTTTCCCCTTATTAGTAACTATATGAAAAAAACGCAAAAAAAGAACCCTGCCACGCGCCAAGGCGTGGGACAAGGTTCTTAATGTAACAATTTTAGCAGCAAAGATCCACGATAACCTGTGCAAAGATCTTTGCACTGTCAACCAGCTCTTTTACTACTGCAAATTCATCTGCACCGTGCATACGGTTGTCTGTTCCCGGCATGGAGCAGCCGAATGCAACACCATTTTTCAGGCTGTGTACATAGGTGCCGCCGCCTGTGTACTGGCAGCTTCCCTTCAAACCTGTGTACTCTTCATATGCCTTTAACAGAGTGCGTACAAAATGGGAATCACCATCTACATAGTGAGGTGCTCTCATATGATCTGCCAGAAGTTCAATGCCCTCCTCTGCCATACGTGCCTTTGCTACCTTTAATGCATTTTCATCATTTGCACAGATCGGAGCACGGCAGTCAAATACACCGTCTAAATGCTCTGCATCTACCTGGAGCATATCAAAGGCCAGTGTCAGTTCTCCGGAAACCTCATCACTCATGGCAATACCAACTGCATTTCCACGGGTGTCACCATGTGGGAACAGTTTTACAAGGCTCTTTACTGCATCCATCTGCGGGCAGGAAGCAAGGGGCAGTCTGGTGATCAGTACTAACAGTGCTGTTAATGCATTCTTTCCTTCTTCTGGAGTAGATGCGTGGGCGCCTTCTCCTTCTGCAGTGATCAGAACGCCTTCTTCACAGCCTGTAAAGGTAAATGTAACCCGTGTTTCTTTTGTAACAGCTGCTGCTGTGTCATTTAATACAGCGTCATCTACACCCGCTACTACTGCTTTTGCCTTTCCTGGAACCACATTGCTCTTAAGACCAGCATCGATCTTTACCAGTTTTGGCATAGCGTCAGACTTTTCAAAAGAAGCCACAAAATGACCTGGAAGACGTCCTTTTTCTACGTTGATCACAGGGAACTCTGCATCTGGGGAAAAGGTCATAGGCGCTTCTTTTTCCTGCTTGTAGTAAACAGCGATATCAGAACTTCCGCACTCTTCATCTGTACCTAAGATCAGACGTACATTTTTCTTCACAGGAAGTCCTAATTCCTTAACTGCACGCATTGCATAGAGAGCTGCAATGGCTGGTCCCTTATCATCTGCAGTACCGCGGCCATACAGTTTTCCATCTTTGATGATCGGATTAAATGGTTCTGTTACAGTCCAGCCTTCTCCTGCTGGAACTACGTCCAGGTGAGCCAGGATATCCAGCTGTGCCTCCTTGTCATTTAAATCTGCAGTACCTACGTAGTTGTCATAATTGCGAACAGAAAAACCATAATTTTCCATCATAGTAAGTGCTGCCTGCAGTGCCTCAAATGGGCCTTCGCCAAATGGCTTTCCCTCTGTGTAAGGCATTTTTTCACTGTTGATCCGGCAAAGAGTGCAGATATCTTCGATCATCTGATTTTTGTGGGAATCAATGTATTCTTCGATCTCTTTTCTGTACATAACCTTCTCCTGTTCTTTTTATAACAATTCAGCCATGACATCTCCATGGCCGAACTATTTTTATTTATTCTGTTATTACTTTAACATGGCACCAAGAGTTTCATTGACAACTTTGCCGTCTGCTTTTCCCTTTACCTTTGGCATCAGCACCTTCATAATAGCGCCTTTGTCCTTTGGTGTCGGGTTTTCAATTCCCAGCTCTTTTAATACGCCTGCGATCACTTCCTTGATCTGGTCTACAGACATGTCTTCTGGAGCAAATTCTTTGTAAACAGCCAGACGTGCGCCTGCTTCTTCACGGATATCGTCTCTGTCTGCCGGTGCCAGGTCATATGTTTCCTGGGTCTGACGGATCTCTTTCTTAACCACAGCGTCTTCTTCTGCCTCTGTAAGGGGCTCTCTCTTGTCGATCTCTGCATTCTTTAAGGCAGATAATAACATGGAAAGGGAATCCTTTCTTGCCTTATCCTTTGCCTTCATTGCCTGTACCATTGCTGCTCTTACTACATCGATCCTGCTCATTTTGTAAAACCTCCTTAATTAATGTCCTCTGGAAGACTTATATTTATGTTTAGTTATTACCAAACTCGCTTAACTTAAGACCTGGATTTCTTTCAAGGACCATGCCAACGCTCCAGCTGTTGATAAACAGGAGCAACGGGTTGTCCTTTAAGTCTTTAATACGCTTCATATCAGATGTTCCCTGGATACGTGCCACATCTACTTCCTGTGGATTTTCTACCCAGCGGATATGTTCATATGGAAGCTTCTCTAAGATAACTTCTACATTGTACTCATTCTGTAAACGATAGGTAAGCACCTCAAACTGAAGCACGCCTACAACGCCTACGATGATCTCTTCCATACCAGTATTGAACTCCTGGAAGATCTGGATGGCACCTTCCTGGGCGATCTGATTGACACCTTTGATGAACTGCTTACGCTTCATGGTATCTACCTGGCGCACTCTTGCAAAATGCTCCGGCGCGAAAGTCGGGATACCTTCAAACTCAAATTTCTCATTAGAAGAACAAAGGGTATCACCAATGGAGAAGATACCTGGATCAAATACACCAATGATATCTCCGGCATATGCTTCTTCTACGATCTTACGGTCCTGGGCCATCAGCTGCTGCGGCTGGGTCAGACGGATCTTTTTGCCGCCCTGTACATGATTTACTTCCATACCAGCCTCAAACTTACCGGAAACAATACGCATAAATGCAATTCTGTCTCTGTGGGCCTTATTCATATTTGCCTGGATCTTAAATACAAATGCGGAGAAATCCTTGTTAAATGGATCTACCACGCCGGTCAGTGTCTTTCTTGGCAGCGGCGGTGTAGTCATTTTCAGGAAGTGCTCCAGGAATGTTTCAACACCAAAGTTGGTCAGCGCGGAACCAAAGAATACAGGAGAAAGATCACCCTTCTGTACCCGATCCATATCCAGTTCATCGCTGGCGCCGTCTAATAATTCAATATCGTCCAATAACTGCTTGTGGTACTGGAATCCGATGATGCTTTCCACATCATCTGTCTCTGCGTCAAATTCCTGGGTGGCAACCTCTTTTGCACCGCCCATAGCAGCGGTAAAAGTAGTTACTTTCTTTGTAAAGCGGTCATATACGCCCTTGAAATTCTTTCCGCAGCCGATAGGCCAGTTTACCGGACAGGTGCGGATCCCTAAAACTTCTTCGATCTCATCTAACAGTTCATATGGATCTCTTGCTTCACGGTCAAATTTGTTGATAAATGTAAAGATCGGGATATGACGCATAACGCAAACCTTAAACAGCTTAATGGTCTGCGCCTCAACACCCTTGGATCCATCGATGACCATGACAGCGGAGTCAGCCGCCATCAGGGTACGGTAGGTATCCTCAGAGAAATCCTGGTGTCCCGGTGTATCCAGGATGTTAATACAAAAGCCTTCGTAATTAAACTGCATGGCAGAAGAAGTAACGGAAATACCTCTCTCCTTCTCAATCTCCATCCAGTCGGAAACAGCATGCTTTGCAGCCTTTCTTCCCTTTACAGTACCTGCCAGGTTGATAGCGCCTCCGTAGAGAAGGAACTTCTCTGTTAAAGTAGTCTTACCAGCATCAGGGTGGGAAATGATGGCAAAAGTCCTGCGGTTCTTTATCTGTTCTGTTATCTGATCATTTGTCTGTGACAATGGTCTTTCCTCCGTTCTTGCTAACGTTCTTACTGTTTTAAAGTGATATTGTACACCTAACTTACAATTGTATTATGCCTTGGCGCTAAAGTCAAGAATCTGTGTCAGCAATTCGTCTGCCACCTGCTCTTTGCTCATCTTCGGCAGCTCTTTTTCGCTTTCTTTTGTGATAATGGTCACTACATTGGTATCTGTACCGAAACCGGCGCCTTCTACCTTTAAGTTATTGGCAACGATCATATCAATATTTTTACGGGCCAGTTTGGCTCTGGAGTTTTCCAGCATATCCCTTGTTTCCATGGAGAAACCGCATAAGAACTGTCCCGGTGTTCTGTGCTGTCCCAGCCAGCCAAGGATGTCTTTGGTGCGCTCTAAGGAAATAGACATATCCCCCTCTGTTTTCTTGATCTTGTCCTGACCAACTACTGATGGGCGGTAATCTGCCACTGCTGCCGCCTTGATGATGATATCCTGCTCTGGTGCTGCGTTTGTCACAGCCTGGAACATATCTTCTGCGCTTTCAATGGGAACTACCTTTACAAACATAGGCGGCTTTATAGCTACCGGACCAGTGACCAATGTAACCTCTGCCCCTCTGCAGGCAGCCGACTTTGCAATGGCATAACCCATTTTCCCGGTAGAATGATTGGTGATATAACGGACCGGATCAATGGCTTCCCTGGTAGGTCCCGCTGTGATCAGGATCTTCTTTCCAGCCAGATCTTTTGGATATCCTACGGTGCGCAGGATATATTCAAATAATGTTTCCGGCTCCGGCATCTTTCCGGCGCCTGTATCGCCACAGGCTAAATATCCGCTGGCCGGGCGGATCACTTCCATTCCGTAGTGCTCTAAGATCTTTAAATTATCCTGGGTAATAGAATTTTCATACATACGGGTATTCATGGCCGGTGAGATGATCTTTGGACAGGTACATGCCATAAAAGTAGTAGTCAGCATATCATCTGCAATGCCGTGGGCCAGTTTTCCGATCACATTGGCAGATGCAGGCGCTACCAGAAATACATCTGCCTCTTTTGCCAGGGACACATGCTCTACGCTGAACTGGAAATTGCGGTCAAAGGTGTCGATCAGGCACTTATTTCCTGTGAGCGTCTCAAAAGTAATTGGATTGATAAAATTAGTGGCATTTTTCGTCATAAGTACATGGACGTTTGCCCCTGCTTTTACCAGGGCACTTGCCAGATAGGCGATCTTATATGCGGCAATGCTGCCGGTCACTCCAAGGAGTATTGTTTTTCCTTTTAACATAAGGTTCCTCCAGTTGTGTTTCTTATTTTTGTGTGATACAATCATAACACACATTTCATGTATTTGAAAGGAGTTCCCCCTCATGATTTTAGCCATCGATATGGGCAATACCAACATCGTACTGGGCGGTATTGACGAAAAGCAGACCTATTTCATCGAACGCGTGACCACAGACCAGGGACGCACAGACACAGAATATGCCATTCATTTTAAAAACATCCTGGAAATGCATCACATCCAGTTATCTGACATAGAAGGCGCTATCCTTTCTTCCGTTGTTCCGCCTTTAAATACAACTGTCTTAAATGCTGTAGAAAAAGCGGTAGGCATCCGCCCTCTGTTAGTTGGCTCCGGCATGAAGACCGGCATGAACATCCTTATGGACAATCCTAAAAGCGTGGGAAGCGACATGATCGTAGACGTAGTAGCTGCTATCCATGAGCATCCTCTTCCACTGGTTGTCATTGATATGGGAACTGCCACCACCTTAAGTGTAGCCGACAAAAAAGGCAATTACATAGGCGGCGTTATCTTACCAGGACTTCGGGTTTCCTTAAACTCCTTAAGCGGCAAGACAGCCCAGCTTCCTTACATCAGCCTGGAAGTGCCAAATAAAGTCATCGAAAAAAACACCATTGACTGTATGAGAGCCGGTATCATTTTCAGCAATGTAGATATGATCGACGGCATCTTAGACCGTATGGAAAAAGAACTGGGTGAAACACCTGCTGTGATTGCAACCGGCGGTCTGGCACGTTTTATCACACCTTTATGCAGACATGAGATCATTTACGATGATGCGCTGCTGTTAAAGGGACTTCTGATCCTTTATAGGAAGAATACTCAGTAAAACACATCAGGAGCGGTATTTCTGCCGCTCCTGTTATCATATCCTGTGATATTTTTTGTTTATCTGTTTTTTCTATTGAATTCTCCCCGCGCCTGTGTTATGCTGAGTGTATTCAATTTCTGATCTTTATATTTATATTTTTCTATGTATCCTGTTCTTCTTATGAATTGCTCCTATGGATTACATTTCTTGCAAGGATCATATCCTTTGGCGATCACTTCATCCCTGGTTCCTGTAAATTCCGCTTTGTTTGCCTCTTTCATCTGTGCTACAGCCAAGCAGCCTGGTTTATGGAATTTCTTTGAATTAGTATTCAGGATATAGGTGGAAGTCTGTTTTGCCGGTGCCTCAGTGGCCTGAGCCTGGGTCTGTTTTTTCTCCGCCTGGATCTCAGTTTCTACTACGATCTTTGTTTCTTTTGTATTTTGGCTTCTGGTTCCATTTTCATCTAACCAGCTGTCACCGGTTGCATAGTCAATGGCAACTCCCGGCTGTACATTATAGACAAACACGCAGAACTCAACGCCTTCGCCCTGATCCTCTACAGACTCTGCTTCCATAAGCACCCCTGCTGCCACCAGGTCATCTCCTTCAAAAACAGGTGTTACGCGGTATAAAACATGGTTTTCTGTTTCTTTTACATAATCAGCTGTCATGTTTTCAAATGGCAGCATTCCCTGGACATTTAAGTATCTGGTCCCGGTGATCAGGTTTTTCTCATTGGCATTTTCTGCTGTCAGCTGGTATCCGATCAGATGGCACCGGTTGTACAGATATTTTCCGTCTACAAAGTCATATTTTGTTGTATGCCAGCCTGTAGGCTTTACCTGGCCGATATTTCCACGCTTCTCTGTAGGCATGGTATCTGTTCCCACAGAAGCATAGGCCACTGTGCAGCGCCCCAGACCATCCAGATCGCCATAATCCTCAAAAGAAACAGCTGTCAGATCAGAATCTGAAAAGAAAGGAACATTATCATTCACTGCTGCATAAGGCTGTCCAGAATAAGCCGGGACCTGAGAAAGATCAAAACTACCACTGATGCTCTTTACCTGGGCGGCTGCCGCTTTTGGAATTTTTACAGTTTCTACAACTACGCTTTCTTTTGCTGCTTCTGTTGTCTCTTTTACAGTTTCAGCTGCATTAGAAGCCGGTGTCTGTCCACAGGCAGTGACCAAAAGAGAGACTGCTGCCGCCAGTCCTACGACCCAATATTTTAATTTTCTCATCTTTCGTACCTCTCTTCTGTGATCTTTTCATGGGAAGAGCCTGGAAATTCTGTGGTTTCCACCAGTTTCCAGCCTGACAGATCCATAGTAAAATACCGGTCTGCCGGATAGACACGATTCCACTTATACAAAACTACAGACTCAATATTTGCAGTATCCGGGAACATGTCTACAACCCAGGAATCTTTTTCCACAAAACAATATTCTCCTGCTGAAGCCTTATTCAGGAAATCTTCATCCACGCAGATCCTTTCCTCTGGGGATCCGTCACTGTCTTTTGTAAACATTTTTCCACTGTACTCATTCATCCACAATCTGCCATCTCCCACCATACTAAGGATGTGCTGACGCAGCACTCTGTCCTGGCTCTGACGGCGGTGGTTAAACATCATGCCTTTATTATCATCTATACATGCGATCAGTATCATAAAAACCTCTTCTCCTGTCCCTTATTTTACGCCTGTATCACCCTTTTACAGGCTGTAATTACTCTCCATTTATCATTATAACTTTTAAACACAGATAGTTCAATTTATATTTTCCAGGTATAAAATCCCCTCATTCCGTACATCATTCCGTTATAACAGCGTTTTTCATGAAAGCTATCATAACGGAGGTAGAGGAAAATATGTCCGGCTATAAAGTTGAGATCTGCGGAGTGAATACATCAAAGCTGCCGCTTCTTAGCAGCGAAGAAAAAGAAGAACTGTTTTTAAAGATACTAAAAGGGGATAAGGATGCCAGAGAACGTTATATCAAGGGAAATCTGCGGCTGGTATTAAGTGTGATCCAGCGTTTTTCCGGCAGTCAGGAAAACTTAGATGATCTGTTCCAGATCGGATGCATCGGTCTGATCAAGGCCATTGACAATTTTGATATTACACAGAATGTTAAATTTTCTACTTATGCAGTGCCAATGATCTTAGGCGAGGTAAGAAGGTATCTTCGGGACAACAACGCCATCCGGGTCAGCCGGTCTCTGCGGGATACGGCTTACAAGGCCCTTTGTGCCAGAGAACAGCTTACAAGGCTTCATTCAAAGGAGCCTACCATCTTAGAGATCGCAAGTGAGATCGGTATTTCAGGCGAAGATATCACCTATGCCCTTGATGCCATCCAGACACCAGTGAGTCTTTATGAACCTGTATTTACAGACGGCGGTGATCCTCTTTATGTGATGGACCAGATCAGTGATAAGAAGAACCGGGAAGAAAACTGGGTAGAAGACCTTTCTCTTTTAGAAGCCATGAAACGGCTTTCTGACCGGGAACGGCATATTATCGACATGCGTTTTTTTGAAGGTAAAACACAGACAGAGGTGGCCCAGGAGATCCATATCAGTCAGGCACAGGTGTCAAGGCTTGAAAAAAATGCCCTGCGCTCCATGCGTACCTATCTGGCCTGATATAGGATCTCTCCTGCTGCCGCCTCTGTCTAAAAAGCAGTCCTGATGATCAGGATCTGTATTTTACTGGTCTTCTGAATTTTTTAACATCCTTAAGATAAAATCTACAGAACCTTCAATTCCGTAAGCAGAACTGTTCATACACAGGTCGTAGTTGTCTGCATTGCCCCATCTGCGGCCTGTATAGAACCGGTAATACTCCTCGTGCTGACGGTCTAACTGCTTCAGAAGATGTTTCGCCTTCTTTTCACTCATTCCCTGATTTTTTTCCATAACACGCTGCACGCGCCGTTGGAAAGGCGCTGTAATAAAGATACTGATATGGGGAATATGGTTGTTCGTAAGGATCACATCAGCGCAGCGCCCCATTACGATAAAATCTTCTTTTTTCGCCATTTCACAGATCAGATCACTCTGGTTAAAGAATACAGCATCTCTCCTGGGTAAACCATGATAACGGCTGAATTCTCTTGCACGTTCCCTCAAGGTCAGCCTCTTGGGTGCACCAAAAGCTGTCTCCTGATCTGCTTTATCCGGGTATGCACCGCTGTCTTTGATCCTCTCATCCTGTTCTGCCTGAAGACGTTTTAATACTGCGGAGAAGATCTCTGCATCATAATAATTGATCTTTAACTTATCCGCCAGCATAAAACCAATCTCGTTTCCGCCGCATCCATAGGTACGGCTGATGCAGATGATCTGATGATGGTCACTTCCAAAACGTACCTTAAACTGCAATGCATTTAAGCCGGCTGTTTTCGCGTCCAGGATATCTGAACTTGCAAAGCTGGTCGGCAATGCTATTACCTTCTTCAATATACGGTTGTACTCCGTCATGATCATAGATCTTGCTTCTTTATCCTCGATGGTCCGTGCCATATTGCTGATCAGCGCCAGTTCACTGCGCAGCTGGTGAGAGTATTTTCTTAGCATCAACTGCACCATATCATTGACACAACCTTCACGATCACGGTTGAAAACACGTCCCAGAGAAGAACCTAACCGGGCATAAACCTCTGCATCCAGATCGTAGATGCTCTCCGCCAGTTCGCGAAGATCTTCCTTCGTATATTCCATAATACGTTCCCCTCCTTATAAAAAGAATATGAGCATATCCAGTAAAAAGACCGGAATCAAAAATGAAACAGACCACAGCAGATATCCAAAGAAAGACGGCATCTTGATACCATTTTCATCAGATATCGCTTTTACCATGAAGTTTGGTGCATTTCCGATATAGGTATTGGCTCCCATAAATACAGCACCGCAGGAGATTGCCTTAAGCATAGCAACCGGAACCGTCCCCAGGATTGTATGCATTCCCTCTGTAAAGCCAAGAGAACCTGCTGTAGTAAGGAATACCAGATAAGTAGGTGTGTTGTCCAGAAAGCTTGACAAAAAACCGGTTGCCCAGAACATCTGATACGGCTGCGTAATACCAAACTCTGCACCCTTTGCCTTTAAGATCATAAGAGCCGGCTGCATGGTAATGAAAATACCGATAAACAGCACTGCTACTTCCCTGATAGCACCCCAGGTAAAGTGGTTCTTGCAGCGGATCTGTACATTTGTAGTTTTAAAAGATAAAAATGCGGCTGCCAGAATGATAATCACTTCGATCAAAGCCGGATAAGTAAGTTTTACATCTCTAAACACCGAAATGCCCTTAACAGCTCCGGCGGCATCCTGAAACGCCGCCATTCCCGGCAAGATTCCGCTTAAGATAACCGCAGCTACGATCATTACCAGGAAGATCAGATTGTGAAGACCTAAAATATGTACTTCTGTACCAGGCTTGCTGATATCCGGTTTTCTTCCTTCTGCAATATCTTTTCTATAAGCTTTGCGATCCAGAAAATAAAATATTGTAAGAAGGACCACTGCGTTAAAAATCAGGACAGGCAGAAGGTGAATACTCCAGAAAAATGGGATTCCCCGCATAAATCCCATTAACAGTGGCGGATCACCGATGGGCGTAAGGCAGCCGCCGATATTGGAGATCAGGAAAATAAAAAATACCATAATATGGCTTCTGCGCTTTCTCCAGGCATTCATCTTAATAACAGGACGTACCATCAGCATACTGGCACCTGTAGTTCCTACCCAGCTGGAAAGCATGGTTCCTAATAACAGAAGGCCTACATTGATCCTTGGAGAACCTGCCAGGTCTCCTTCCAGTGTAATATTACCTGCTACACAGAACAGGCCAAATAATAAAACAATAAATGTAAGATAATCATCTATAATGCATTCTAATACTTTCTCTGCTGCTTCTCCTGCTCCAAAGAAAATGGCAAATGGAACAACAAATAAAATTGACCAGAACACCACTGCATGAGGTTGATGGCTTTCCCACCATTCTGCCTTTACAAGAGGCAGTATCGCCACGCAGAGAAGCAATCCTGCAAAAGGAATGCAAAATACCGGTGAAATACTTTCGGCTGAACCTTCAGCCGCCCACACTGTCATTGGAAACGCCATAAGAAAAAGCGCTATGGTCTCCAACAGCGAAACGATCTTTTTCACAATAATTTCCTCCTATCTGTATATTACGTTCAAAATCTTTTGATATTTCCCTCCCAGATCATCCTCCCGGCCCCCTATGCCAGAAGGATGATTGCACTTTTTTCCGTGCATTGTAGAATTGTAACACTTTTTGCCACAAATGCAAGAATTGATATTTTATTCACAGCTTTTTTTAACACATTTTATACACTCCGTATAAAAATAAAGTGCAGACCCAGCTGTTTTTTGCTGTTCTGCACTCTTATTTTTCTCTTCTATTTTATCATTTTCGGGACCAAACCTTACTCAAACCGGACGATCTCTTTTTTCAGGCGTTTCATGATCTTCTTTTCCAGTCTTGATATGTAAGACTGGGATATTCCCATAAGATCTGCCACTTCCTTCTGGGTCATCTCCTCCCCGTCTGCGCTTGTAAGGCCGTAGCGCAGCTCCACGATCTTCCGTTCTCTGGGAGCCAGGCGGCTGATGGCTGTATTTAAAAGATTTTTCTCGATCTCATCTTCGATCCCATGGTAGATCACATCTTCATCTGTACCAAGGATATCTGACAGCAGCAGCTCATTCCCATCCCAGTCTACATTTAAAGGCTCATCAATAGAAACCTCCAGCTTTGTCTTATTATTTCTCCGCAGATACATTAAGATCTCATTTTCAATGCACCGTGAAGCGTAGGTGGCAAGTTTTATGTTCTTATCTGCCTTAAAGGTATTGATGGCTTTGATCAGCCCAATGGTGCCAATGGAGATCAGATCTTCCACTCCCACGCTTGTGTTGTCAAATTTTTTTGCAATATATACCACCAGGCGCAGGTTATGCTCGATCAGGGCTGAACGGGCTTTTTTGTCCTCTTCGGTTCCTAAAAGAGCGATCATTTTCCCCTCTTCTGCCCCATCTAATGGCGGCGGCAGGATATCTGCTCCCCCAATATAATGTACCTCTCCCTGTCCCGGCATAAGAACGGTCCTGAACCTGGAAACGGTTTTTAACTGAAAACGATTGGGCACACACACTTTTATCATCATATTGATTCCTCCTACACTTGCATCCCTTCATCATTCTTCTGTATCAGTACTTCATATTCATCATCGGGGGATAAACTTCCCTTCGTTATGGCAATCCAGGGCTTTGGTATCACAAAGCTGTCTTTCTCCCCTTCTACTTTCATTTCATCGATCCTGACAGCCGGAAGGATCCCATTACTGCCTACACACTGATAAGGAACATACATTACACCTTTTACTGCCGGACAGAGCCGTTTCATCAATCCTACAGTAGCCACATGGACCGGCAGCCCGCTTACAGGAGCTTTCAGGTGGTTCCCTGTATCGATCAGTCCCCTGGTCTTTATGGTCTGGCCTGCATAAAGCAGGGTAACATTTCTTAAATACCTGTTTTCTGCTTTCCGGATACCGGAAAGACGGAGAACCTGGGAGATCCACACACAAAGACATACACCGCCGGCTGCCAGAAACAAACGTGTTAAAAAGCTTTCCGGCATCCATCCGGCAAGTTTTCTGGCCGGACTGCTTTCTGCAAGAGCCAGCATAACGCCCCCTAAGACTACAGATATCAGATAGATCCCGCCTATGGCCCGAAAAAGCTCTTTCCTGCTCCTTATGCCATAAGCTGCCGCCGCCATTAACGCAGCCGCTGCCACGTAGGTTCCAAACATCTGGACTATAAGGGGTATCCCTGGAAAAACTGTCAGGATACAGGCCCATAACGCTCCTATAAAAGCGCCTTTTAACATATGCTTAAGATCTGCGCGGTAAGAAAAAAGCTGGTTTAACATTGCAAGCACCGCCAGATCCATTAACAGGTTCACTGCAAATATCACATCTATGTAAACTCTGTACACCATCTTCCCAGGCTTTTTTCCACCTCCTTTGGTTTATCTCGGTTTCTTTATGAGGTACATTATAATCATCCTTAAGTGCAAAAGCTGTCGAAGGGTGTAGGAGGAACCTCTGTTTTTTTCGACAAATTTTGCCTAAAGATTATTTTTTCAGGCAATCAGCGAAGGCGCCACTGGCGCCTCCTCCATATGCATAGCAACAAAAAAGACCTCTTCCACAGGCTTATTACCCGTAGAAAAGGTCTTACTATACTTATATATTCTGCTTATTTATCTGTCTGCACACGCAGACGATCCATACTATCTATTATCTCTTATTCTTTAAGAAATCCGGGATATTGATCTGCATTTCCTTGTTTGCAGCCGGGCGGAAAGAAGGTGTGGTTCTCTCTGTAGCTGGAGCAGCCTGCTTTGCTGCTTCCTGGCTGTTTGCAGAACCTGCATTAAAGCTTCCTGCACCTGTAAACTTAGGAACAGTGTAGGTTGGCTGTGCAGCTGCACCAGGATTGAATGTACGGTTGAATGCTGGCTGTACTGGCTTTGTGAAAGATGGAGCTGCCTCAGTTGCTGCTGCTTCTGTAGAAGCTGCCTTTGCCGGGGTCTGCGGCTTAAAGCTGGAAGATAATCCACTCATAGTCTTAGATACGGAAGAGGTAGCATTGTGCTCGTCCAGACCAGTAGCAATAACGGTAATGCTTGCTTCATCCTGGGCATTCTCATCATACATAGCACCAAAGATGATATTTGCATCATCACCAGCCAGTTCCTGAACATAGCTTGCTGCTTCGTTTGCTTCGATCAGGCTGATATCACCGGAGATATTGATGATAACGTGGCTTGCGCCTTCGATGGTAGTTTCAAGAAGAGGACTGGATACAGCCTGCTTAACTGCCTCAACAGCCTTGTCATCGCCTTTCGCCTTACCAATACCGATATGAGCAATACCCTTGTCGATCATAACAGTCTGGATATCAGCAAAGTCAAGGTTGATCAGACCAGGAACATTGATCAGGTCGGTAATACCCTGAACTGCCTGCTGAAGAACTTCATCTGCTTTCTTAAGAGCATCCGGCATGGTAGTACGACGGTCTACGATCTCAAGAAGACGATCATTTGGGATAACGATCAGAGTATCTACAGCCTGCTTTAAACATTCGATACCATTTAAAGCGTTCTGCATACGTGCTTTTGCTTCAAAACGGAAAGGCTTTGTTACAACGCCAACAGTAAGGATACCCATATCCTTTGCGATCTTTGCAACAACAGGAGCTGCACCGGTACCGGTTCCACCGCCCATACCACAGGTAACGAATACCATATCAGCGCCCTTTAATGCCTGGGAGATCTCTTCAGAGCTCTCTTCTGCTGCCTTCTCACCAACTTCCGGACGTGCGCCTGCGCCTAAGCCCTTGGTCAGCTTCTCGCCGATCTGCATAGCGGTTGGAGCCTTGCAGAACTGCAGTGCCTGCTTATCTGTATTGATACCGATAAACTCAACACCTGCGATATTTTCATCGATCATGCGGTTTACTGCGTTATTTCCAGCGCCACCTACACCTACAACGATAATTCTTGCAGCATTCTCTGACTCATTTATTTTAATCTCTAACAAGATACTTGTCCTCCTTCTTAAAACCCTGTTCAAAGAACATGGGACTGTGTTTTTTCTATTATAAAGTGTTTCTGATTTCTAGCCTAACTAATACTATATTTTATTTTCTCTAAAAAATCAACCCTGAATTTACTTTTTTAAGCGTTGTCAAGCGGGTAACCAAGCGTTGTGCTTGCACATAAGCACGGTTGAACATTTGACAACCTAGCACGTATGAGTAAGAAGGGCGACAGCCCGGATTACGAATACGCGCGACAACTGCGAAAGCAGTTGTGCTTCATTTCAACTTGAACGGTATTGCCCCATCGTTTCCTGTATCTCGTTAGTTTGACACCCCTCACCGGAGAGGGGGTGTATATAAATCGCTTAAAGT
>CAVIPV010000056.1:0-407 GCA_963644495.1 Prevotella sp.
CCAATGATTTTGCCTCCAGCCTGAAGATCCCTAAAAATATGGAAAAGGCAGCACAGTCCATTGTGACCGGCGTGCCGGTCCTGGTAGATGCAGGAAGATTTGCCGGGGATAGAAGTTTTATTTACATTGCAGCTTTCGGCGCGTTTACGGAAGTATCCTATCAGACGCCTCAGGATACGAAAAATCTTTTAGGACATCAGGCTTATATGTTAGAAAGTGTAAAAAGCCTGGCATCTATTAGGCCTTACCACATGCGGGTAGAGTGGGATGACAATGTTTTAGAAGAAGATTTTGTGTTCGGAATGGTGACCAATACAAGAAGTGTGGGCGGATTTAAAGGCCTGGTAAACCAGTCTGTAGCCTTAAATGACGGCGTGTTTGAGGTGCTGCTGATCCGTATGCCAAAG
>CAVIPV010000056.1:417-15437 GCA_963644495.1 Prevotella sp.
GATCTCAGCAACATTATTTCCTATATGTTCTTGCGGGAAGAACCAAATGAATACGTATACAAATTCAAGGCTTCTTCTATCAAATTCTTCTCAGAAGAAAATGTTGACTGGGTCTTAGATGGGGAATATGGCGGCGGCAGAACAGAGGTAGAGATCGAAAACCTGAAAGAACAGATTCCTATTCTTCTTTCTTCTAAAAAAGTTGTCGATTAGTGTTGAAAAAAATAAAAAACTGGTATATAATGATAAGTTGTGGGAGTATCCACGTTTACCTTTAAGCGAAAGGACGTTTATCATTGGAAAAGGACGATTTTTTAAAAAAGCTGGAAAAGCTGGTTGCCCATGCAAAATCCAAGCATAACACTGTGGATGCAGGTGAGATCAATGATTTCTTTACTGGAGATAACCTGACACCGGAGCAGATGGATCAGATTTACAGTTACCTGGAGAACCGCAATATTGATGTAGTTCCCGTACTGGACGAAGCGATGTTAAATGCAGATCCTGCTCTGGATGATATTGGCATTGATCTTGACTTGGATGATGACAGCTTTATGAAGGATGCGGAAGATGAGGATATCGACCTGGATGCCGTAGATCTTTTAGAGGGTATCGGAACAGAAGATCCGGTGCGTATGTATTTAAAAGAGATCGGTACAGTACCTCTTCTTACAGCAGACGAAGAACTGGAGCTTGCACAGCGCAAGGCAGATGGGGATGAAGCTGCCAAGGAAAGGCTGATCGAGGCAAACCTGCGTCTGGTAGTCAGCATTGCAAAGCGTTATACAGGCCGCGGAATGAGTTTTCTGGATCTGGTCCAGGAAGGAAACCTGGGACTGATCAAGGGCGTTGAAAAATTTGATTATACAAAAGGTTATAAGTTAAGTACATATGCAACATGGTGGATCCGTCAGTCAGTGACCAGAGCGTTAGCTGACCAGGCAAGAACGATCCGTGTACCGGTGCATATGGTAGAGACCATCAACAAGATGTCAAAGATGCAGCGTAAGCTGACACTGGAACTGGGCTATGAGCCTTCTGTTGCAGAGTTGGCAGAAGCCCTTGATATGACAGAGGATAAGGTCATGGAGATCATGCAGATCGCCAGAGAACCGGCTTCCCTTGAAACACCGATCGGTGAGGAAGATGATTCCAATCTGGGCGACTTCGTTGCAGACAGCAACGTAGTAACTCCGGAGGGGAATGTAGAGTCTGTTATGTTAAGAGAGCACATTGACGCACTTTTAGGAGACTTAAAAGAGAGAGAGCGTCAGGTCATCGTACTTCGTTTTGGTCTGGAAGACGGACATCCAAGAACACTGGAAGAAGTTGGAAAAGAGTTCAACGTAACCAGAGAGCGTATCCGTCAGATCGAAGCAAAGGCACTGCGTAAACTTCGCAATCCGGTAAGAAGCAAGAGAATCCGTGATTTCCTGTAGAGTAATGAGCGCAGAGAAAAACAAGCGGCTGCGTCAGCAGACATTTGTTTTTCGCAAGCCATTAACGAAGGTTCCAATTTAAAACACTTAAAAAGGGCGGCTTTAAGGAGCGGTCCTTTTTCTGAGCCTGAAAAATCCAGCTTCGCCCTCAGGCGAAAGACTGATATAACACAGGAGGCCGAAAATGGCAGCACAGCAGCAAAAGCAAAATTACCAGAAAATACTGGATAAGACCATAGAACAGCTTACAAAAGAGGGGAAAGTGCCTACACTTCTCCTTCACAGCTGCTGTGCACCCTGCAGCAGCTACGTGCTGGAATATCTTTCTAAATACTTTCAGATCACATTATTATACTATAACCCCAATATTTCCCCAAAAGAAGAATATGAGGCCCGTGTAAGGGAGCAGAAGCGCCTGATCGGGGAAATGGACTTTGTCCATCCTGTAAGTTTCTTAGAAGGGAAATATGTGCCGGAAACCTTTTATGAAATGGCAAAGGGACATGAAAATGACAAAGAAGGGGGAGAGCGCTGCTTCATGTGCTATGAAATGCGCCTTCGTGAGGCCGCAGAAGCAGCGAAAAAAGGCGGTTTTGATTATTTTACCACCACCCTTTCTATCAGCCCTTTAAAGAATGCCCAGAAGTTAAATGAGATCGGCATCCGCCTGTCGGAAGAGTACGGCATAGCCTATCTTATGTCTGATTTTAAGAAAAAGAACGGTTATAAGCGGTCGGTAGAGCTGTCTGCAGAGCATCATCTGTACAGACAGAATTACTGCGGCTGTGTATTTTCAAAAAGAGAAGCCAATCTGCGGGAACAACAGGTTGAAATGTCAGAAGATTAACAAAGTTATCGTCGTATTAACTTGACATCAATACTCAGATGTAATAAAATTTAGATATAAGGTCCGGCAGGGAGCCGGGAACCGGCGTATAAAAATGCGATAAGGAGAGTATGATTATGATCAGCAAGAATTTAACAGTAGTTAATCCATCCGGTTTACATTTAAGACCAGCAGGCGTTTTATCCCAGACAGCTATGAAGTTTAAGAGCGATATCACCATTATCTCCGGTGAGAAGAAGATCGTTGCAAAGAGCGTATTAAACGTAATGGCAGCAGGCATCAAGTGCGGAACAGAAATCACTCTGGTCTGCGATGGCGAGGATGAAGAAGAAGCTATGAAGACCATCAGCCAGGCAATTGAAAGCGGCTTAGGTGAGATGTAATTTTTACTCCAGAATGCAATAAAAGAGAGGAGTCATACCTAGAAGGGTATGGCTCTTTTTTTGCCTGCAATGAACCACAATTATAATGCCCCTCCATTTCGCTTAAGATTTAAAAGTGAAAAGTTAAGAAAATAAAGTGTGTAAAACGGCAGGTTTTACACAAACAATAACGATAATAAATAAAAAACACTTCAAAATATTCTGATAAATATTTGTGCAATATTAAATAATCTAATTATCTGACAATATCCCCAAAATCAATTATTTACAAATGAGAAAAATAGTAGTATTATCGCCTCAATAAAAAAGTGCGGCTGCTTACAGTATCCCCCAAAAACTGTGTAAGAACTGGCACGTAAAGAAAAGAAAGGAAGAACACTATGGATCCCAAACAGAAACTGCCGGGACTGTATGACCCGCGTTTTGAGCATGATAACTGCGGTATCGGTGCAGTTGCCAATATCAAAGGCATCAAAACACATAAAACAGTTGACCAGGCACTCCACATTGTAGAACACTTAGAGCACAGAGCAGGTAAAGATGCAGAAGGAAAGACCGGTGACGGCGTCGGTATCATGCTTCAGATCTCCCATCGTTTCTTTAAGAAAGCAGCTTCTCAGGCTGGCATTACCTTAGGAGATGAAAGAGAGTACGGTATTGGTATGTTCTTCTTCCCACAGGATGAGCTTGCCAGAAAACAGGCTATGAAGATGTTTGAAATCATCGTCAAGAAAGAGGGCCTTACCTTCCTTGGCTGGAGAAACGTTCCCACTGCCCCGGAAGTATTAGGCAAAAAGGCAGTAGATGTTATGCCTTATATCGCTCAGGGCTTTGTTGCAAAACCTGCAAATGTTAAGAAAGGCCTGGATTTTGACCGGAAACTGTATGTTGTCCGCCGTGTATTTGAACAGAGTAATGAAGATACATATGTAGTATCTTTAAGCAGCAGGACTATTGTATACAAAGGTATGTTCCTTGTAGGTGAGCTGCGTCTGTTCTTTGCAGATCTGCAGGATAAGGATTATGAATCCGCTATTGCCATTGTACATTCCCGCTTCAGTACCAATACCAATCCCAGCTGGATGAGAGCCCACCCTTACCGTTTTATTGTTCACAACGGTGAGATCAATACCATCCGCGGAAATGTAGACAAGATGATGGCCCGTGAAGAGAACATGGAATCTGAGTATTTTAAATATGATATGCACAAGGTTCTTCCTATTATCAACCAGGAAGGTTCTGACTCCGCTATGTTGGACAATGCACTGGAATTTATGGTTATGAGCGGTATGGACCTGCCATTAGCAGTTATGGTGACCATTCCGGCTCCGTGGGAGCATGATAAATACATGGATTCTGAGATCAAGGATTTCTATCGTTATTATGCAACCATGATGGAGCCATGGGACGGACCAGCATCCATCCTGTTTACAGATGGCGATATGATTGGTGCAGTCCTTGACAGAAATGGTCTGCGTCCTTCCCGTTATTATATTACAGATGATGGCTATATGATCCTGTCTTCTGAGGTTGGTGCTATTGATATTGACCAGACAAGAATTGTGAAAAAAGATCGTCTCCGCCCGGGAAAAATGCTGCTGGTAGATACGTTAGAAGGGAAGATGATCAGTGATGAAGAACTGAAACTGCGCTATGCACAGAAAAACCCTTATGGTGAATGGCTGGATTCTAATCTGATCGAGTTAAGGGATCTGAACGTGCCGAACCAGGCGGCTCCCACACTTACAAAAGAAGAACGTCTCCGTTTGCAGAAGACCTATGGTTACACTTATGAGCAGTATCATACGATGATCCTTCCAATGGCATTAAACGGGGCAGAGGCGGTATCTGCCATGGGTGTTGACTCACCGCTGGCTGTGTTGTCTAAAAAACATCAGCCATTATTTAATTATTTTAAACAGCTGTTTGCCCAGGTTACCAATCCGCCGATCGATGCAATCCGAGAGGAAATCGTTACCTCTACTACAGTATATGTAGGTGAAGAAGGTAATATTCTGGAGGAAGAACCTGAAAACTGCAAGATTTTACGTGTGGAAAATCCGATCCTTACGGAAACAGATCTGCTGAAGATCAAAAATATGAAAAAAACCGGCTTTAAAGTAGAAGTGATCCCGATTACTTATTATAAGAACACTTCTCTTGAAAAGGCTATTGAACGTCTGTTCTTAGAGGTAGACCGTGCCCATAAGGACGGTGCCAATATCATTATCCTGTCTGACCGCGATATTGATGAAAACCATGTGCCGATCCCGTCACTGTTAGCCGTATCTGCTCTTCAGCAGTATCTGGTACGCACTAAGAAACGTACAAGCGTAGCCCTGATCTTAGAGAGCGGGGAACCAAGAGAGGTTCATCATTTTGCTACTTTATTAGGCTATGGTGCCTGTGCTATCAATCCGTATCTGGCACACGAGTCCATCAAATACCTTATTGAGACAGGTATGTTAAATAAAGATTATTATGCAGCAGTAAAAGACTATGATCTGGCAGTGCTTCACGGCATTGTAAAGATCGCTTCCAAGATGGGTATTTCTACTCTCCAGTCTTATCAGGGCTCCCAGATTTTTGAGGCGATCGGTATTTCAAAAGAAGTGGTTGATAAATATTTCACGAATACAGTAAGCCGCGTAGGCGGTGTTACTTTGAAGGACATTGAAAATGATGTGGATGTACTTCATTCCGCAGCTTTTGATCCGTTGGGACTGGATGTGGATCTTACTTTAGACAGCGTAGGAAGCCACAAATCACGTTCCGGCCAGGAAGAGCATTTATACAACCCCCTTACTATCCATCTGCTTCAGGAGGCAACCAGAAAGGGCGATTACAGCATTTTCAAGCAGTATACAGATACACTGGATAACGAGGGAAAGACCTATCATCTGCGCAACCTGATGGACTTTAATTATCCGGAAGACGGCGGCATTCCGTTGGATCAGGTAGAAAATGCGGATTCCATTGTACGGCGTTTTAAGACAGGTGCCATGTCTTATGGTTCTATTTCCCAGGAAGCCCATGAGACACTGGCTATTGCTATGAACCGGATCCACGGTAAGTCAAATACAGGTGAAGGCGGTGAGAGTCTGGATCGTCTGGTTCCAGGTCCTGCTGACCATAATCGCTGTTCTGCCATCAAGCAGGTGGCTTCCGGCCGTTTCGGTGTTACCAGCCGTTATCTGGTAAGTGCCCAGGAGATCCAGATCAAAATGGCCCAGGGCGCAAAGCCTGGTGAAGGCGGACAGCTTCCCGGAAAGAAAGTATATCCATGGATCGCAAAGACCAGACATTCAACAACCGGTGTCAGCCTGATCTCCCCGCCGCCTCATCATGATATTTACTCCATTGAGGATCTGGCACAGCTGATCTATGACTTAAAGAACTCCAATACAAGAGCAAGGATCTCAGTAAAGCTGGTTTCTGAGGCTGGTGTTGGTACAGTTGCTGCCGGTGTTGCAAAGGCAGGCGCACAGGTCATCCTGATCTCCTCCTATGACGGCGGTACTGGTGCAGCGCCAAGAAACTCTATTTATAATGCAGGTCTTCCATGGGAATTAGGTGTTGCAGAGGCACATCAGTCCCTGATCATGAACGGACTGCGTGACAGAGTAGTACTGGAAACAGATGGTAAACTGATGACCGGACGTGATGTTGCTATTGCCTGTATGTTAGGAGCAGAAGAATTTGGTTTTGCAACCGCTCCCCTTGTAACCATGGGCTGCGTTATGATGCGTGTGTGCAACCTGGATACCTGCCCAATGGGTATTGCAACCCAGAATCCGGAGCTTCGCAAGCGTTTTAAGGGTAAGCCGGAGTATGTTGTAAACTTTATGAAGTTCATTGCAGAGGAACTGCGTGAATATATGGCAAAACTGGGTGTCCGCACGGTAGATGAGTTGGTAGGACGTACGGATCTGTTAAAGAGAAAAGATGATATTGCATACAGCCGCGCAAAAGAGGTAGATTTAAGCCGTATCCTGGATAACCCGTATGAGGGCGTAAAACTGGCTGGTTATAACTCAAAAGAAGTCTATGACTTTAAGTTAGAGGAAACAGTAGACGAAAGCATTTTATTAAAGAAGTTAAAGAGTGCTTTAAATAATGGTCAGAAGAAGAGCATCCAGTTAGATGTAAGCAATGTAAACCGTACTTTAGGTACTATTTTCGGTTCTGAGATCACCAGAAAGTATCCGGATGGTCTGCCGGAAGATACCTTTACTATCAGCTGCAACGGCAGCGGCGGTCAGAGCTTTGGCGCTTTTATCCCTAAAGGACTGACTTTAGAGCTGACCGGTGATTCCAATGACTACTTTGGAAAAGGTTTATCCGGCGGCAAACTGATCGTATATCCGCCTCAGGGTGTACAGTTTAAGGCAGAAGAAAACATTATAATAGGAAACGTCGCACTTTACGGCGCTACCAGCGGTAAGGCATTTATCAACGGAATTGCCGGTGAACGTTTCTGTGTCCGCAACTCCGGTGCTACTGCAGTAGTAGAAGGAGTAGGAGACCACGGCTGTGAATATATGACCGGCGGCTGCGTGGTAGTCCTTGGACCTACCGGAAAGAACTTTGCAGCCGGTATGAGCGGCGGCATTGCCTATGTATTAGATGAAGACAGAAGCTTTTACAAGCGCCTGAACAAGGAACTTGTTTCCTTTGAAGATGTTTCTAATAAATATGACGTTCTGGAACTGAAAGGCCTGATCCAGGAGCATGTGGCATATACCAATTCTGAAAAAGGCAAGCATATTCTGGATCACTTCAGCGAGTATCTGCCTAAGTTTAAGAAGATCGTGCCTCACGACTATCGCCGCATGATGAATGCCATTGTACAGATGGAGGAAAAGGGCTTAAACAGTGAGCAGGCACAGATCGAAGCATTTTATGCAAACATCAGAGGTTAAGGAGGCGCTGAAAAATGGGAAAGATTACAGGATTCTTAGAGTACGAACGTGAGACTGGAAAGGCGCTTCCACCAAAGGAGCGTATTAAAAACTGGAATGAATTTCACATTCCGTTAAGTGAAAAGGAGCAGAGATTACAGGGCGCACGCTGCATGGACTGCGGCGTTCCCTTCTGCCAGTCCGGCATGATGATGTGCGGCATGGTAAGCGGCTGTCCTTTAAATAACCTGATACCGGAGTGGAATGACCTTGTATACACAGGCAACTGGCAGCAGGCATTTAACCGTTTAAAGAAGACGAACAGTTTTCCGGAATTTACTTCCAGAGTATGCCCGGCGCCATGCGAAGCTGCATGTACCTGCGGTTTAAACGGTGATCCGGTGTCTATTAAGGAAAATGAGCACGCTATTATTGAAAAGGCTTATGAAGAAGGCTACGCAAAGGTAAAACCACCGACCGTGCGTACCGGTAAGAAAGTGGCTGTCATCGGTTCCGGTCCTTCCGGACTGGCAGCAGCAGACCAGTTAAATAAGAGAGGACACAGCGTAACTGTATTTGAACGCAGTGACCGTGTAGGCGGCCTTCTTATGTACGGCATTCCGAATATGAAGCTGGAAAAGTGGGTCATTGACCGCAAGGTAAATGTAATGAAGGAGGAAGGAGTTACCTTTGTTACTAATGCGGATGTGGGAAGAAATTATAAGGCAGCTAAGATCTTACGTGATTTTGACAGCATTATCTTGGCATGCGGTGCCTCTAATCCAAGAAATATTGATGTTCCCGGTAGAGACGCAGCCGGTATCTACTTTGCAGTGGATTATTTAAAGGCAAATACAAAGAGCCTTCTGGATTCTAATTTAGAGGACGGAAATTATATTTCAGCCAAAGATAGACATGTAATTGTGATCGGCGGCGGTGATACAGGCAATGACTGTGTGGGAACTGCCATCCGTCAGGGCTGCGCATCTGTGACCCAGTTAGAGATGATGCCGAAACCTCCTGTAAAGAGAACAGAGAACAACACATGGCCGGAGTGGCCCCGTATCTTAAAGACAGATTATGGTCAGGAAGAGGCCATCAGCGTATTTGGCTCTGATCCGCGTATTTACCAGACCACTGTAAAAGAGTTTGTAAAGGACGGAGAAGGAAAGCTTTCCAAGGTGATCTTAGTCAGCCTGACTCCCCAGAAGAATCCGGAAACAGGCCGTACCATGATGGTACCGGTAGAGGGCAGTGAAAAGGAAGTGCCTGCAGATCTGGTGCTGATCGCAGCCGGTTTCTTAGGATGCCAGGACTATGTAGCAGATGCTTTTGGCGTAGAACGCAATGCAAGGACTAACGTAGCTACAGAAGCAGGAAGCTATAAAACCAATGTAGACAAAGTCTTTGTAGCCGGAGATATGCATAGAGGCCAGTCACTGGTTGTATGGGCGATCCGGGAAGGAAGAGAGGTAGCAGGTCAGGTGGACCGCAGCTTGATGGGATACACCAATCTGCATTAGGCAGATATTTTGCAACACTTCCTGCCAATTTTACAGCAGCACCCCGCCGCCAGGCGGGGTGTTTTGCGTTACCTGTGTGACAAAAATCCAAAATCTGTCTATTGCCATATCCGCCGCTCTAACGTATAATAAAACTCTGAGTTCACAATTTGGACACAAAAGGAGCGGCAGACAATGGCGGCATTTACGAAACTTGTGATCATGAGGGTATTTGAAAATCTGCTGTCCACGAAGCAGTTGGACAAGATAACGGTAAAGGATATTACAGACCAATGTGGTATCTCACGAAATACCTTTTATTATCATTACCAGGACATTTACCAGGTTTTTAAGGCATACATAGACTATTCCCTGGAAGAGATCCTTAAATTCCTTCAGCAGGAAAAAGAAAAAGACCAGAATCATATCTGTGAAAAGGCAGTGGAATATCTGGAAAATCACAGAACCATTTTTGAAAATCTCCTTCGTTCTGCAAAAAGCGATGAGGTGCGGAAAATATTAGATGACTGCTCTGACCGTTTTTTCCACTATGTGATCGACCAGGTTGGAGAAGGGATCGATTCCCAGCCGGAAGATCGGGAGCTGATCTGCGCCATGAGCCAGCATGCAGTCCGCGGGATCATGTATGAATGGTTAAGCAGAGAAAATGTAGATAAAAGGTCACTGTCAGATATCCTGATGCGTGCCAATTATCTTTTTGGCGGTGGACTGGAGCATGCTTTAGAGCGCAGCGCCAGCCGTCCCCGCAATTAAGGGTCATAGATGTTAAGAAAATGATAAGAAAATAACAAATTAGTACACTTAGTGGCCGAATGCACAAAAACTGTGCATTCGGTTTTATTTTGTCCATTGCGCTTTAAACAAAAATCCATATAATGATTAATTGTGACTGAGAGAAGGCAAAATTTCCCCTGATCCGATCTGCGCATGAAAATGCAGGTTTGGGACAGCAGCCTGGGAAAGAACAGGAGATGAAGAAGGATGCCAACACAGAAGTTCATAAATCTTACAGACAGTAAGAAGAAGACGATCCTCACAGCCATGTGTAAGGAATTTATGAATATTCCTTATTCAGAGATCCGCATCAGCAGTCTGATCCAGAAAGCCGGGATATCCAGAGCCAGCTTTTATCTGTACTTTGAAGACAAAGAAGATCTGTTAAATTGCATTGCAGATTCCTGGGTGGAATCTGTACTGCAAAATCTGACAGAAGCATTCAGACAGTCAGATGGAAGCTATTATGAAAGTATGAAATACTGGATGAGCCAGGCTATGGAAAATGATATTTCCAGAGAAGTATGGAAAGTCTACAAACGGGTCATGGAAGAAGAGGATTTTACTAAGAAAAGCAAACTGGGAGCTCTTCAGTTTAAAGAAAGCCCCGGATGGCGTCAGACCATAGAAGCCTGCTTTGGCTATATGGATCAAAGTAAATATCCGGGACTGACACCGGAAAAACTGGCATATGCTGTTGATATGGGACTGCTGGCAATGGTCCAGCTTTCCATGCGCTATGTAGAGCATTACGCTCCTTTGGCAGAGTTAAAGGAGGCTGCATGGCACCAGCTGACAATATTAGATAAAGGGATCAGAGCGTGATCCAAAAGTTTGAGAAAAAGAAAGGAAGGCACAGGAAAATGAAAAAAAATGTAAAAAGACTCATCGCGGGAGCGGTAGTTCTTTTAGTTGTAGCAGGGATCGTTGTCCGCATTGCCGGCGGCAATAAAAAAGAAGAAGAATACGAGACCCGCCCAACTGTATCTGTTGAAAATCCAAAAACAGGAGATATCACCCTTTATACCGATCTGACCGGTACCATTGAACCGATCTCAAAAGCAATCGTACAGCCAAAGATTGGCGGAGAACTTCTGGAAGTAAACTTCCAGGCTGGTGATCAGGTAGAAGCAGGCCAGGTGCTTTGCAAGATCGATTCTGATGCACTGACTGCCCTGCAGCTTCAGATGCAGTCTGCTTCAGTAGCAGCTGATAATGCAGCAAGAGAACTGGCACGTATCCAGCCGCTGTATGCATCTGGCTATATTTCCCAGCAGCAGTTTGACCAGGCACAGTCTTCAGCAACCAGTGCACAGTTGGCATATGAGTCTGCAAAGAACCAGTATGATCTGCAGGTAGAGTACACCACAGTAACAGCACCTATCAGCGGTGTCATCGAATCCAGAAATGTAGAGCCTCATGATCACATTTCCACAGCAACCCAGATCTGCGTGATCTCCGGCGGCGACCAGCTTCAGGTGAAGTTTGGTGTTACAGAAAAGATCCTTCGCAATATGAAGGTAAATGACCCGGTACAGGTAGAAAAGAACGGTACTGAATACAATGGAAGCGTTACAGAAGTAGGAAGCATGGTAAATTCTGCAACCGGCCTGTATGACGCAAAGGCATTTGTAAACAATGCAGAAAGCCTTACAAGCGGAACCAAAGTAAAATTAACAGTAGTTATGGATCAGGCAAATGGCGTGCTGACCATTCCGGTAGACGCTGTAAACTATGACAATGGAAATGCCTTTGTATACTGCTATGATAATGGCGTTGCAAAGAAAACTTCTGTAGAAGCAGGCATTTACGATTCACAGACTATGGAGATCAAGTCCGGACTGACAGCAGATGACCAGGTCATCACAAGCTGGAGCAACGAACTGGTAGACGGACAGGAAGTTCTTTTAGACAGTGATGATGGACAGAATGAGAATGCTGCGCAGGGAGAAAATGCTGCAGCAGATGCAGGAGAAGAAACACAGAAAGCAGGTGAATAAAAGATGTTAAATCTGACAAAATTTGCGGTACGCAAGCCTGTGACCATTATCATGTGTTTGCTGACCATTGCATATTTTGGTATCCAGTCCCTGTTGGGGACAAAGGTAGAGCTGACTCCTGAAATGGAATTTCCTATGTTGATTGTCAGCACTGTTTATGCAGGTGCAAGTCCTGATGATATCAAAGACCTGATCGCAACCAAAGAAGAGGATGCGGTTTCGTCACTGGATGATGTTAAAAACGTTTATTCTTTCTCACAGGACAATGTAGCTATCGTATTAGTTGAGTATAACTATGGTACAAACATTGATACTGCGTACATTAACTTAAAGAAAGCCATTGACGGTATTAAAAGTGACCTGCCGGATGATGCAAATGAGCCAAATATCATGGAAATGGATATGAATTCCCAGCCGGTTATTACACTGGCTGTAGGCGGTCAGGTAGACGGAAACCTTTATACATACGTAGAAAACAATATACAGCCGGAACTGGAAAAAATAGGCTCCGTAGGTGAAGTTTCTCTGGCCGGTGGTCAGGAAGAGTATATCAGCATCAAGCTGGATCCTGAAAAAGTGGCACAGTATGGACTGAGCATGTCACGTATCGCACAGTAAGATTGCACAATACGTAGGAGCAGCAGACTTTACCATTCCTGCGGGTGATGTAAATGTAGGAAAGCAGAACTTATCTGTCAGTGTTGGAAATGATTTTGACGATACAGAGAAACTGAAAAATGTAGCTATCCCGCTGGCAAATGGAGATGTTATCCACCTTTCTGATGTGGCAACTGTTTCCAATGCACTGGAAGATGCAGATTCCATCGGCCGTTACAACGGACAGGATATTGTATCCGTATCTGTAAAAAAACAGCAAAGCTCTACTGCTATCGATGTATCAAATGATGTTTTAAAGCAGGTAAAAGTACTGGAACAGACTTATCCGGGACTGACTTTTACAGTTGTTAATGATTCCAGTGAGATGATCACAGAATCCATTACCAACGTATTCCAGACCATGATCATGGCGGTTGTTCTGTCCATGCTCATTTTGTGGCTGTTCTACGGGGATGTTCGTGCATCCGTTATTGTAGGTACTTCTATTCCTATTTCTATCATGCTTACATTGATCGCCATGTCGCTCATGGGATTCACTTTAAATGTAATCTCACTGACATCTCTGGTACTTGGTGTAGGTATGATGGTTGATAACTCCATTAACGTACTGGACGGCTGCTTCCGTGAAAAACAAAACAGGAGCTTCTTTGACGCAGCCATTGAAGGAAGCCGTACCATGATCACCTCTATTATCGGCGGTACTGCTACCACCTGCGTTGTATTTATTCCTCTGGCAATGCTTACCGGTCTGTCCGGACAGCTGTTTAAACAGTTAGGTTTCACAATCGTATTCAGTTTGATCGCATCTTTATTCTCTGCGATCACCATTGTGCCTCTGTGCTATTATCAGTGGCATCCGGTAGAAAAGGCAAATGCGCCTGTTGCAGGTTTTATCCGCAAGTGCCAGAAATTCTACCGTGATGTAATGCCTGGCATTATACCAAAGACAAAGACGGTTATCGGTGTCAGTGTTCTGCTCCTTGTATTTTCTTTCTTTCTGGCAACCAGGTTAAATGTAAAGCTGATGGTTTCCACAGATGAAGGTATTGTGGATGTAACTGTTAAGACAAAGCCGGGTCTTTCTGTAGATGCTGTTAATGATACAGTAGCCCGGATCGAGAACATGGTGGCAAATGATGAAGAAGTAGATCATTATCTGCTGACATACGGTTCCAGTGGTTTGAGTATATCAGGCGGCAGCAGCGTTACCTTAAACGCTTACTTAAAGGATGACCGTAAAATGTCCACAGATGAGGTTATTGACAAGTGGACCCGTGAAACAGAAAATTACAAAGATATTTCTGTAACAATGGAACAGGGAAGCACTACCTCTTCTTCCATGAGCAGTACCAACCAGATCGAAGTTGACTTACAGAGTACCGACTATGATGCTTTAAAGAAGGCTTCTGACGAGCTGGTAGAAGAGCTGCGTAAGAGAGAAGATGTTATGCAGGTACATTCCTCTATTGAAAATGCGGCACCTGTTATCAAGGTAACCGTAGATCCTGTTTTAGCACAGGCGGAAGGTCTTACACCTGCTTCTATTGGTTCCCTGATCTACAGCAATTTAAGTGGTATCAAGGCAACTACGGTCCGTGTGAACGGAGAAGATACAGACGTAAGAGTGGAGTTTGCAGCAGACAAATATGACAGTATTGACAAGCTCCAGGGAATGATGATCACCACAGCAACAGGAACCACACTTCCGCTGGAAGATCTGGCGACCATCCACTATGAGGATAGCCCTCAGCAGATCCAGCGTAAAAATAAGCAGTATAAGGTAGCCATCACCATGGAGCCTCAGTCTGAGTACAAAAAGACAGCTGATAAGGATGTAAAAGCTTTTGTCCGCAGCTATAATCTGCCAAATGAAGTGGAAATGGCGGCAAACTCCATGGATGAAAGTATGGGAAGCGAATTAGGAGCATTAGGCGGAGCACTTATCACCGGTATTTTTCTGGTGTTTGTTGTAATGGCAATCCAGTTTGAGTCGCCAAAGTTCTCTCTGATGATCATGACAACTATTCCTTTTTCCCTGATCGGTTCCTTTGGTCTTTTATTCTTGGCCGACAGCCCTATCAGTATGGTATCTATGTTAGGCTTTTTAATGTTGGTTGGTACCGTAGTAAATAATGGTATCCTTTACGTAGATACCGTAAACCAGCTTCTTGAGGAAATGCCTCTGGATAAGGCATTGGTAGAGGCAGGAGCGATCCGTATGAGGCCTATTTTAATGACAACGGGAACCACTGTGATCTCTATGCTTCCAAACGCATTTGCTTATGGTAAATCCGGTGCCATGATGCAGGGTCTTGCGCTGGTAGACGTAGGCGGTCTGATCGCAGCTACCATCCTGACACTGATCCTTCTTCCAACCTACTACAGACTGGTCCACAATATGGGACGCAAGGTAGTTGGCGAAGATGTGCCTATGGTTTCTGATTAAAATTTAAGATATGTAATATACTAAGAGAGTGAAGGTTTGCCGCTTCGCTCTCTTTTTTTGTGCGCGGACACTGGTCTTTCTCTTATGCT
>CAVIPV010000056.1:15447-16502 GCA_963644495.1 Prevotella sp.
ATGTAAATGATTGCATTAAAGGCCGAAGATGTAAAGTCCTTTACTACCAGGCTGTTTGTACGGGAGGATTTTGATGCATTTCTGGTAAAAGAAGTAAACATTACCACCTACAACAGTTTTTCCATAGACGGACATGTAAAACAGGGCTATTACACAGAGGAAGAGCAGGAAGAAAACCACATAGAAGAGTTTTCGACCTGGAAAACCTTAAGGCCTTTTTGTTTTTCGCTGATCAAAGGAAAAAAGCTTCCTGGAAGCTTTCGCATCGTACTGCAGCTGCCAAAAGCGGGAACGGATAAATTTGCCGCAAGGACAGGCGCCGGGATCGATGGAAGCCAGATCCAGGGACTGTATCTGAACATACAGTATGAAGATGGGAAAATGTACTGTATTACAGGAACGTCTTTGAATTTTTTCACCATGGATAAGACCCTGGATTCAGAATGGGACAAGGCAGTGAAAGAGTTCCTGCGTTCCCACGAAATTCCATGTACAGAAGCAACTGAAGGATAAGAGCAGGAAGAGGAATGTCTGTAACAGGACAAAAGCAGCAATGGAGGAAATGGCATGGATAAGAACAATTTTTCACAGAAACTGGCAGAACTTATGACACTGGCAGCGGCGAATGAGAACAAACTTCAGATGACACAGGTTCTGGATGCTTTTGCAAAGGAACAGGTGACTCCGGAGGAGATGGAATCTGTTTATGCCAAACTGGAGAAAAAAGGGATCCAGATACTGACAGAAGAGGAAGAGGAAACTGCTGATGACAGTCTTCTTTTAGACGATGGGGACGATTCTGATGATTCCGATGATTCTGTTTCCGGTATCCTTGGTGATAAATACAGATGGAGCCACAACGATTCCTTAGATGACGGGGACAATGATGATTTTACCCCATCCGGGACAGATGAGGGCGAAGAGAATACAGCCACTCAGGAACAGTTGTTAGAGGGTGTTGCAAGCACTGATCCCATCCGTGAATATTTAAAAGAGATCGGTTCCATTCCGCTGCTGACTCAGGAGCAGGAACAGGACCTGGCAAAGCGTAAATC
>CAVIPV010000057.1:0-16020 GCA_963644495.1 Prevotella sp.
GGGTCATTTCCCATAACGCGGTGAGAGTCTAAAAGTTTTCCTCCGCGAGCTTCTTTTAACGCTTCCAGAATCTCTCTGGAGCGTGCCAGTTTGGCTTCATCTGTCTGTTTCAACGTGATACCTTCTTTCAACAAGTTTTACAAAATTTACTGCAAGCCGTATTTAGCTTTCAGAAAATCTGGGGCATAGCCTGGGAAGAGGGCATAGGTAACTACGTCTTCTTCGGTGCGGGCAAGTGCGCCAACTTCGGCTCTTGCTGTTTCCATTCCAGGGGCTAACTGGTCGCCTGGGCGGATAAATGCAGGTTTTTCGGATCCAAGGGCTTTTTCAAGAAGAGTTGGATCGATAGGGCCCGGTGGGCGTCCGTAGAGACCACGGCAATAATCTTTTAATTCGCGGCTGACCATTGCGTAGCGGTTGCCAGTTAATACGTTTGTGGTTGCCTGGGCACCGCACATCTGGCTGGATGGGGTGGCAAGAGGCGGATATCCCATATCAGCGCGGACACGGGTAGCTTCTTCCAGTACTTCTGGGAGGCGGTCATACAGTTTCATGGCTGTAAGCTGGCTTTCCAGGTTGGAGAGCATACCGCCTGGGATCTGGTGCTGGAGACAGCCTACGTCTACGCCTACCAGTTTGGTGCCGAAGTCTGCGTATTTACGGCGAAGTTCAGCGAATTTTTTGTTGATATCGGCGAACTGGCCCAGATCGATCTTTGGATCTCTGCTGGTTCCCTTTAAGGCAGCCAGATAGCTTTCGATTGGTGGAAGGGATGGTCCCATGGACATGGAGGAAACGCATACATCCAGTCCGTCTACACCGGCACGGATGGCTTCCCAATATGCCATTTCTGCCATACCGCCTGTGCAGTGGCAGTGAAGATGTACCGGGATCTTAAGTGCTTTTTTCAGAGCAGTGATCAGCTCATAAGCAGCTTCCGGGGTCATAAGTCCGGCCATATCTTCTACGTGCATCAGGGATGCACCCATCTGTTCCTGTTCTAAGGCATTTTGAACGAATACTTCTGTTGTATGGAATGGGCTTACATTATACTGAACGGAGCCTTCGATCTTTTTGCCCGCTTTTTTGATCGCTTTGAATGCAACTTCACAGTTTCTCAGGTCCTGAAGAGCATCAAAGGTAAGAAATACATCGATTCCGGCTTCTGCTGCCTGAGCAATAAAGGCTTCTACTACATCATCCGGGTATGCTTTGTAGCCTACCAGGTTCTGGCCGCGAAGGACCATTTTTAATGGGGTTTTTTTTACATATTTTTTGAAGGTTCTTACACGCTCCCATGGATCGTCTTTCAGGAAACGGACTGCTACATCGAAAGTAGCGCCGCCCCACATTTCCATGGAGTCATATCCAACTGCATCCATCTGCTCTAAGAGTGGAATCATATCTGCAGTGGTAAGACGGGTTGCAAACAGTGACTGCTGTCCGTCACGGAAGTCTACACTGTTGAATTTAAGAGGAGTTCCTGCGCCTGCAAAGTCTGCCGCTCCGATTCCGGAAGGAGCAGAAAGTTCAGGAGCTTTTTTTCTGTTCCAGAACAAAATACCACACCTTTCATTTATTATAGTTGTTTGCTGTTGACAGGTGGATCATGGAGAAGACCTGTCGGGAAGTATTGGATTTTCTTGATTTTTTTGAGATCGTTCTCTGGTCAGTTTACAGTACCTGGAAAATGGCAGGTTCCGGCAGGAAATCAAAAAAAGAATCCGGAGGGGCCAGGTACTGAAAGCTGGCCAGAGAACAGCAGGTCTTAACAGATGCAGGAGGGGAAGTATGCATGTCAGGAACCTGCGGAGGTTGAATCATGTAGGATGTGTAAGAACTTAAGTCTGATCACTTAAGTCAAACGTTAAACTAAATCGTTAAAACAAGAATACTAAAAAAGAATCGGATTGTCAAGAGGGAAAATGAAAAAGAATGGAAAAGAAAAATAAATATGGGAGGGGATTTTTTTGCCCGAGGTCTGGACATTACAAAAGAAAAATGCTATGCTGAGTGTAAGCAAGACTTCAAATAGTATCTAAATACATTCTAAAATTCTTTGCTGTATCAAAACAGCATCTTATCTGAACTCTTTGCTTAAATCACAAACCAACGGATCAGGCAGAGAGAAAAGATAAAACTTTCTGCCGCACACAGAAAGGATGATGCGTATGTCAAAAAATGTATGGATGGAAATGAAAAATGCAAACATGATGCAGCTGGAAGACAGAGAATTTAACCTCTGTGATTTTGCCTTGTTTATGTCAGTAATGAAAAATGAAAAGGCACATGAGAGTGTGCTGAGCATTATTACTGGTGAAGCAGACCTGAAATTAAAAGAAGTGCATGTGGAGGAAGTTGTTTTAAATAAAAGCGGACAACGGGCGATCCGTTTAGATGCCAGAGCCACAGACATATTTGGACGTAATTTTGCAACGGAAATGTAGAATGATACGGAACAGGATGATATGCGACGCAGGTCCAGATTTTATCAGGGAATGCTTGACACGCCACTTTTAAAATCGGGAAAAAAGACCAGATATAAGCATCTGCCGCCTACGATCATCACATTTATTACGCAAAAGGATATTTTTGGAAAAGGTCTTGCGAAGTACACCTTTACAGAACAGTGTGAAGAAGTAAACGGTCTGCACCTGGAGGATGGAACAACAAAGATATTTTTAAATATGTCCAGTAAAAATGGTGATCCGATATTAGTCAGTTTATTGCAATATATGAAGCATACAACTTTGAAAAATCCAGAAATTCTGGTAAAAGATAAACGACTGCTACAGTTGGATAACATTGTTACAGAGGTAAAGCAATCAGAAGAATGGGAGGGTGTGAAGATGAGCATTTTATCAATAGGATTGGAACGTGGAGAGCAGATTGGGATAAAACATGGTATGGCAGAAAGTATTCTGACATTACTTGAAGAGAATGGAACCATATCGGAGAAGACTCGGGAAATGGTTTTGTCAGAAATGGATATAGAACGTTTAACGTTATGGGTAAAAAAAGCTGCTAAATCAGATTCTGAAGCTGACTTTTTAAAGAAAATACAAGAGGAATAGAAAGGAATATCCTCAAAAGGCCCCGCTTGGTACAAATTTTTGTAGCAGGCGGGGCCTTTTGCGTTAAATATCCTGGAAAAGCGTTTCAATATTATGAAAAACTCTCCCTCAACACCAGTTTCGCATGCACTTTCACATGCTCTGGTGTCAGGTCATTGTTTAACACCTTTTTTCTCATCAGGCGCAGAACCTGTTGGCCGATCTCTTTGTTTGGCATTTCTACTACGCTAAGGGATGGAACATAGTAGGAAGCAGCTTCCGGGTCCAGCATACCGATGGAGAGAAGCTCTGCATTTTCGGGAACGGAGATCCCATGTTCATGGAAAGCTCTTAAAGCGCCCAGTGCAATGGAATCGGAATCGCAGAAGATCATTTTGGGTGGTTCTTTGAGGGTGGCGTATTGTTTACCGATCTCGTAACCACCATTTCGTGTACCGGCCCCTTTCAGAATGTATTTTTCATCTACTTCAACACCAAGGCGTTCGCAGGATTGGATGAATGCCTGGACACGGCGGCTCGTTGCGAAGTAGGAATGGCCAGACGCGAAAATGGCTGCTTCGGTATAGCCTTTCTGGCGGATCTTAGTAGCCGCCATGAGTCCCACTTCGTTATTATCAGTGCATACCGTGGAAAAATGTTCGGATTCACGGTTGATCAGCACTACTGGCATACGGGGGCAGATACTTTCCAGCCATTGCTGGTCTTTTGCAGAGCAGGCACCGATGATGGCACCGCTGTAACCATTTTTTAAAAAGGCGGAACCATATTGTTCCAGTTTATCATTTTCATAAGTCTGTATCATCATTTCACAGTCAAAGCCGGATTCTGCAATTTCAATCTGAATGAAATTTAAGAAAGAAGCCAGGATGGAAACACGATAGTCCAAGGGCCAGAAAAATGCGATCACCGGTCGCTCATTTTCCTGGGAGCGTAAACGTCTTGCGCTTAAGTTGGGCTGATAGCCCAGTTCCCGCATTGCCTGTGCCACCCGCTGCTGGGTAGCAGTGGAGATCTTTCTCTCTTCTGATTTTCCATTTATGATAATGGACACGGTTGTAACGGATACACCGGCCTGTTTTGCTACGTCTTTTATCGTTGCCATATGTTCACCTTTATACTTTCATATATCCTGCTGCCAATCCCAGGCAGCATGTCTGTTATGCATATCAAAAACGTGTCTGCTATACGTTTTCTGTTTACTAAAACCAATCTTAAGCCAGATTCCCACATTATGTCAAGCAGGAAAGAACGCCATCGTGGATCTTGTATGAAAACTGCACAATGAGTAATACGTTAAACTATATAAAACTGACAAAGAATATTGTATTTTTCTCAAAACACTTGACAAACGTCAAACGATAAACTATTATTTGTGCCAAGGATGAACGTTTTACTAACACGTTAAACTAAATGAGATATGTACATGTTGCTACTAATAAATGCAATACAGAATATGCAAAAATGCACAAGTACATATCACAAAAACAAAGGCGTTTCGCCGGCTGCCAGGTTTCTGGGAAAGAGGGACCTGACAGAAATGAAAAATGATAACTAAAAACGATCAACCCCACAAAGAAAGGAAAGTACAGATTATGAGTAAAGTAAGCAGAGCAATGGACGGAAACGAAGCAGCAGCTTACGCTTCCTACGCTTTCACCGAAGTAGCAGCGATCTATCCGATCACACCATCTTCTCCAATGGCTGAACTGGTTGACAAGTGGTCAGCAAATGGAATGAAGAACATGTTTGGCCAGCAGGTAAAACTGGTTGAGATGCAGTCTGAGTGCGGAGCTGTTTCCGCAGTACACGGCGCATTAGACGGCGGCGTACTGGCAACTTCTTATACAGCATCCCAGGGACTTATGTTAATGATCCCAACCATGTACCGTATTGCAGGTCAGTTAAAGCCAGGTGTTATCCATGTAGCATCCAGAAACGTAGCAACCCATGCAATTTCCATTAACGCAGAGCACTCCGATGTTATGGCCTGTCGTCAGACCGGATATGCAATGTTAGCATCTTCCTCTCCACAGGAAGCAATGGATTTAGGTGCAGTTGCTCATCTGTCCGCCATCAAAGGTCATGTACCATTCCTTCATTTCTTTGATGGTTTCCGTACTTCCCATGAGATCCAGAAAGTAGAATGTCTGGATTACGAAGATTTAAAGAAACTGGTTGACTGGAAGGAACTGGAAAAATTCCGTGAGAACGCATTAAACCCAGAGCATCCAGTGCTGCGAACCACAGGCCAGTATTCTGATACATATTTCCAGAGCCGTGAGGCATGCAATGCCTATTATGATGCACTGCCGGATATCGTTGCAGATTACATGAACGAGATCAGCAAGATCACCGGCAGAGATTACAAGCCATTTAATTACTATGGTGCTCCAGATGCAGAGCGCGTGATCGTAGTAATGGGTTCTGCAAGCGGCGTTCTTCGCGAGACTGTAGATTACTTAAATGCAAAGGGCGAAAAGGTTGGTTTCATCGATGCTCATCTGTACCGCCCATTCTCAGCAAAATACTTCTTAAGCCAGCTGCCTGAGACTGTAAAGATGATCACTGTTGGCGACCGTACCAAGGAGCCAGGTGCAGCAGGCGAGCCACTGTACGAGGATGTATGTTCTGTGATCCTGGAGTCTGGCAAGAATATCAAAGTTTTAGCATGTCGCTATGGCCTGGCAAGCAAGGATTATACACCGGCTCAGGTTATTGCACAGTTTGACAATATGAAGGCAGCAGAGCCAAAGAACCACTACACAGTAGGTATCAATGATGATGTAACTCATCTGTCACTGCCTGTAGGACCAGAAGTAAATACCGTTCCAGAAGGAACCATCAGCTGCAAGTTCTGGGGTCTTGGTTCTGACGGTACTGTAGGTGCAAACAAGAACACCATTAAGATCATTGGTGACCACACAGACTTAAATGTTCAGGCTTACTTTGAGTATGACGGCAAGAAGTCCGGTGGTGTTACCCGTTCTCACTTACGTTTTGGTAAAAAGCCTATTAATTCTACCTACCTTGTAAATCACGCAGATTTCATTGCCTGCCACAATAAGTCCTATCTGGACCGCTACGATATCCTGGCAGACGCAAAGGAAGGCGCAAATGTGCTGATCACCTGCGACTGGAAGGGCGAAGAGTTAGAGAAGCATTTAACTCCTGCATTTAAGAAAGCAGCAGCTTTAAAGAAGATTCATCTGTATACCATTGATTCCACTGCTATTGCAGCAGAACTGGGACTGGGAAGCAGAACCAATACCATTTTACAGGCTGCATTCTTCAAAATCACCGGAATTATCCCGATTGAAGAAGCAGTTGGATATATGAAGAAAGCTATCTTAAAGTCCTATGGAAGAAAGGGCGAAAAGATCGTCAACATGAACTACGCAGCTGTTGATAAGGGCGTAGAAATGGTAGAAGAGGCAGAAGTACCTGCAAGATGGGCTGACATTGAGATCCCAGAAGAAAAAGTGGATGAGAACCTGCCAAAGTGGATCCGTAAGATCCAGATGCCTGTAAATGCTATGAAGGGCGACAATATTCCAGTCAGTGATTTCACTGATCTGCCAGACGGAACCATGCCTCAGGGTACTTCCAAGTACGAAAAGAGAGGTATTGCAGTTAATATTCCTGTTTGGGACAGCGAGAAATGTATCCAGTGTAATATGTGTTCTTACGTTTGCCCTCATTCCTGTATCCGTCCATTCCTTGTAACAGAAGATGAGGCTGCAAAGGCACCTGAAACCTTTACAACCACAGCGGTTAAGGGCAAAGGCGCTGAAGGCTTACGTTTCCGCTTACAGGTATCCGCTCTTGACTGTACAGGCTGCGGAAGCTGTGCAAATGTATGCCCGTCTAAGGAAAAGGCTATTACCATGAAGCCATTAGACAACAACTTAAATGAAGCAGATAACTGGGAATATGCAATGAAGTTAGCTCCAAAGGCAAATCCGTTTGGAACAACTACTGTAAAAGGCAGCCAGTTTGAACAGCCTCTGTTAGAGTTCCCAGGCTCCTGCCCAGGATGCGGCGAAACTCCTTATGCAAAGCTGATCACACAGCTGTTTGGCGACCGTATGTATGTAGCAACTGCAACAGGCTGCTCTCAGGTATGGTCCACCAGCTTCCCATCTTTCCCATATACCACCAACCACAAGGGTCAGGGACCTGCAGTAGGCGGCTCCTTATTTGAGAACAACGCTGAGTATGGTATGGGTATCTGGCTTTCTGTTGAACAGCAGAGAGAAAAGCTGGCTAAACATGTAGAGGAACTTGCTGAAAAGACGGATGATAACAAGATTAAAGAAACAGCAGCAGCATGGCTGGCATCTTACAATGACAAGAGTTCCCGTGAAACTGGTGAAGCATTAAAGAATGCCATCCTGGAAAGCGGTTTATTAAGCGAAAATGCAGATCTGGTTGCAGCAAATGTTCCTGGAGATGATGTAAAGGCACTGGCTGAGGCAGTTCGTGAAAACTTTGACCACCTTACTAAGAAATCTGTATGGTTCTTCGGCGGCGACGGCTGGGCATATGATATCGGTTACGGCGGCTTAGACCATGTATTAGCTTCTGGTGCCGATGTAAATGTAATGGTATTTGATACTGAGATCTACTCCAATACAGGCGGCCAGGCATCTAAGGCAACTCCTACCGGCGCAGTAGCACAGTTCGCAGCAGCTGGTAAGCAGAGAAAGAAGAAAGACTTAGGTATGATGGCAATGAGTTACGGTGATGTATATGTAGCACAGGTTGCTATGGGCGCAAATCCTGCACAGTTTTTAAAAGCAGTGACAGAAGCAGAAGCTCATAAGGGCCCGTCTCTGATCATTGCATATGCTCCATGTATCAGCCACGGCCTGCGCTGCGGAATGAGCGATGTTCAGGGCGAGATCAAGCGTGCAGTTGAAGTTGGTTACTGGCAGTTATACAGAAATAACCCAGAACTGATCAAGGAAGGCAAGAATCCATTTATCCTGGATTCCAAGGAACCTCAGGGCGATTTCAGAGAGTTCTTAAGAGGCGAGGTTCGTTTCTCATCTCTGGAGCGTACCTTCCCGGAGGCAGCCGATGCACTGTTTGAGCGTACTGAAAGCGAAGCAAAGGCACGTTATGCAAGATACAAAGAACTTGCTGCGAAAAACTAAAACAGGAGAAGAAGATTATGAGTACATTTGCAGAACGATTACTTGGGGGAAAAGCCGGTACAGTTGTAACAGTAGAACCGGACTGGATCGTTATCAATGATGGTGTATCTCATGCTGCGGTAGAGGAAATCTCTGCCGTAGCAAAACCTGAAAAGGTAATGGTCATTTACGACCATGATGTACCGACCGGACGCCCGGAGGCAGCTGCCATTTTAAGAAAGAACCTGGCATTTGCTGAAAAATATGGATGTCCCTATATCCAGGCAGAAGGCGTTGGATACCAGTATATGTTAAATGAAGTGGTAAAACCAGGCCAGATCATTGTAGGCGGTGGTTCCCACGGAAGTATTTTCGGAAGTATTGGTGCCCTGGGGATCAACGTAAGCATTCCGGAGCTGGCAAGAGCAGCTGAAACAGACCGCTACAGCATCATTGTTCCTGAAACCGTGTATGTAAACCTGGAAGGAAATTTAAAAGAAGGCGTAAGCGTTATGGACGCAGCCCTTGCATTCCTGGCAGAAGACCATGAATTAAACCGTAAAGCAGTGGAAATTTACGCACCTTCCTTTGACGCACATGAGAAAGCAGTATTCTGCAGCATGGCATGTATCACTGGTGCCTTTACCGCATCCATTACAGAAGAAAAACAGCCTGCTAGTTTAACGTTAGACTTAGCAGCTGTAGAGCCAATGCTCATGCTTCCATGTGGTGACAGAAAGGACCAGAAGAAGGCAGAAATTGTTCCTAAGGCATCGAAAGCAGGCATGGAATTAAATGCAGGCCAGATCGGCGGCTATACAGGCGGAACCATTGAAGAGTTACGAAAAGCTGCTGCTATGTTAGAAGGACACAAGCTGGCATTAGGCTTCCGTTTAAGCATTTGCCCGGCAACCAGCCGTGACTATATTCAGGCTGCGAAAGAAGGCATCCTTACAAAATTCATTGATTTCGGAGCACAGATCAACGCAGCAGGAGACCACAGCGCCCTGATCCAGGGACCTGGCGCTATGGGACACAAAGAGCGGCTGGTAACTACCGGACTGTACACATTTACAGGCTCCATGGGCTGCGATGACGCAGAAGTTTATACAGGCTCTGTTGAAACCGTAATGAACGCTTCCTTTGCGAAGCAGATGTAAGGAGGCAGCTATGGAAAAGAAATTCAGTGGAAAAATCTGGAAATTTGGAAATGATATTGATACAGATACCATTATACCCGGAAAAAGAGGTACCATCCCGGATCGTAACGAGATGAAAAAATATGCATTTGAGCTGTTAAAGCCGGAATTTGGCTCAACAGTCCAGCCGGGAGACATCCTGGTAGCAGGAACCAACTTCGGCTGCGGTTCCAGCCGTGAGCAGGCAGCTACCGTTCTGTCTTACAACGGCGTCCGCTGCATCATTGCAAAGAGCTTTGCAAGAATTTTCTTCAGAAACGCATTTAACAGCGGCATTCTTCTTCTCACCTGTGATCAGATTCAGGATGTATGCGAAGGCGGCGATATCGTTACCGTAGATGTAGATGCACAGACAGTCAGCGTAAATGGAAAGACCTTTAAAGTCGGTGCAGTTCCTGAAAACCTGTACAACATTGTAGCAAACGGCGGACTGATCGAAGATACAAAGAAGCGTCTGGCAGCGGGAAATATTAAATCAGATATCAAACCCCTTTCCATCGAACAGTGCTGTAAAAAAGGCTACACCATGGTGGAAAAGCTGTTAAAGAAGAACGCCGGAAAAGAGCATGTGGTTCCTGGTGATATCGTGATCACCAAGCCGGATATGTTCATGATCCATGATATTTATACAACCTATCTGTTAGAGACCATGAAGGACATCGGTGCAGACAAGATCGATGATCCGGATAAGGTAACCATCGTCTGGGATCACTGTATGCCAACTGCAGTTGCTAAAAATGACTATGACCATTATGAAGCTGGTCTGGAACTGGCAAGAACTTATGGAATTAAGAAGCTTCACATTGGTGAAGGCATCTGCCACACCATTATGCATGAAGCAAAGTATGCAAAGCCAGGTGAGATCGCAACTGCAACCGACAGCCATACAACTACTTATGGCGGCGCAGGAAACTTCTGCTCTGGTATTGGTACAGCAGAAATGGCAGCAGCTCTTATTACTGGAGAACTTTGGTTCAAGGTTCCAGAGGCCATCAAGATCGTATTAAACGGCCATTTAAGAGACGGCGTTATGAGTAAAGACGTTATCCTTCGTATCTTAGGGGATATCAAGGCTGACGGCGGACAGTACAAATCTCTGGAATTTACCGGTCCTGCAGCCCATGAAATGAGCATGGAACAGCGTTTTACCGTTGCCAACATGGCTCTGGAAGCAGGCGCAAAGTGTGGTCTGTTTGAAGCAGATGAAAAGACAGCAGAGTATTACGGAATGCCATTAGAGGACATTGACTGGGTATGCGTAGATGACGAGGCAAAGTATGAAAAGGTACTTACCTATGATGTAAGCGAACTGGAACCTCAGCTTTCCTGTCCACAGGGCGTTGACAATGTCCACCCTATCAGTGAAGTAAAAGGCACCAAGATGGATGAGGTATATCTGGGAAGCTGCACCAACGGAAGTATTGAAGATATGGAAGCAGCTGCAAAGATCTTAAAGGGCCGCAAAGTGGCAAAAGGACTGCGTTTCATCGTTGTTCCTGCAACCAATACCATTTTCAAACAGGCCATTGAAAGAGGATATATCAAGACCTTTATTGAGGCTGGAGCAGTGATCTGTCATCCATGCTGCGGACTTTGCTGCGGTATGCCATATGGCCTGATGACAGATGATGAAAGGATTCTGCTCACTGCAAACCGTAACTTCATCGGACGTCAGGGAACCAAGAAGACATTAGGTTATCTGTCAAGTCCAACAGTAGCAGCAGCAACTGCTGTTATGGGTGTTGTAACAGCCCCGGCTGATCTGCCGGCACTGGCTTAAAGGCATCAGTGGTTTGATGTTCTCCTGGATTTCGGGAGGACATCTGCAAACAGGAGGAAATAAATACCATGATAAAGAATTTTGAACAGCTGAAAGAAATGTTAAAAGCAATGCCGGTAAAGCGCAAAGCAGCTGTAGTTCCGGCCCAGGATGAACATACACTGGAAGCTATCAGCCATGCATATAAAGACGGCATGGTTGAACCGGTTCTCATCGGTGATGAGCCAAAGATCCGTGAGATTTTAGCTCAGCTGGACACAGATGCAGATAAGATGACCATTATCCATGTGGAAGATCCTGCAGAAGCCATCCAGAAAGCTGCTGATATGGCAAGAGACGGCGAAGTAGACTGCATTATGAAGGGTAAGACGGAAACCGGCGCCCTGATGAAGGTACTGGTAAACCGTGAAAGAGGTATCAGAAAGAACGATACCATGAGTTTATTAGCTTTCATGGAAAGCCCAAATTACCACAAGGTATTCGCTATTACTGATGTGGGCCTTCTTACTTATCCTTCTAAGGAGCAGAAGAAAGCAGCCATCCAGAATGCAGTAGAAGCATTCCATGCATTAGGCGTGGAACAGCCAAAAGTAGCTATCCTTGCAGCTGTTGAAAAGGTAAATCCGAAAATGAAGGAGACCGTAGAAGCAGCTGAGATCAAGGAAGAAGGCGTAGAAGGCTGCATCATCGAAGGTCCGATCAGCTATGATCTGGCTATGGATCCGGCTTCTGCACCGATCAAGGGCTATGTAAGTCCTGTAGCAGGAGATACAGATCTTTTAGTTGTTCCGGATATTGTAAGCGGAAACATTGCAGCAAAAACCATCACTGTCATTGGCGGCGGAAGGACCGGCGGCGTGGTACTGGGAGCAAAGGTTCCGGTCCTGCTGGTATCCCGTGCAGCAAGTGCAGATGATAAATATATGTCCATCGTCATTGCGGCGTTAGTGGGCGGCAGATAATGGGGGGGAAAAACAATGGAGAAAAAATTAAATTTTAAGGTATGCGGGCTTCCTGCAAAGTATTTCATTCCATTCTTTATCATTGTAATGGCAACTGTTTACCTTGGCTTTATGCCGGTTGTTAAGATCTATTCTAATGATGCAGGCAAGTATATGGCAACCAGCTTTATCATGACCATCGCGTATCTGATGGCAGTGGGCGGCCTGTTCTTCTGGCTTGGAAATACTATCCCCATCGTAAATAACTACTTAGGCGGTGCGTGTCTGCTGCCTCTGATCGGTGCTTCTTTCTTAAATTTCGTTGGCCTGGTTCCTCAGGAACTGGTAAACGGCGTTAAGGTACTTATGGGCGGCGGCTTCCAGGATGCATACATTGCCATGCTGTTAGTTGGCTCCATCCTTGTTATGGACCGTAAGGTTTTACTTGGTGCAACTGCAAGATATATGCCTACTATCCTGGGAAGTCAGGCTTTTGCCTTAGGCTTCTGTATGCTGGCAGGTCTGGTTACCGGATATGGTATTCCGGAGGCACTGTTTGACATTGGCGCTCCTTGTATGTCCGGTGGATCCGGCGGTGCCATGACTACTTTGCCAGCTCTGTATACCAGCCTTTCCGGTACAGATATGACTCCAATGGCGGGAAAATACTTATGTTACGCATCCATCGCAAACGTACTGGCTGTTGTATTAGCTGCTGTTTCAGGATCGGTAACTGCAAAAATGAAGGGATTAAATGGTAATGGAGATATTCTCTGTTCCAAAAAGGCTCAGGCCAGCAGAACAGAAGAGCAGGAACAGAAGAGACCGGCAACTTCTGCTGATTATGTAGCTTTGGGCTCTGGTATCTTCATGAGCTTCTGCCTGTATTTACTGGGAAATATCCTTGGCAATCTTCCGGGTTTTGGTGTAATTCCGGGCCTTGCATGGACCATTATCCTTGGAATCATCATCAAATTTACCGGTCTTCTTCCAGATCAGTTTGCTGATAACTGTGTATACTCCATGAACTTTGCATTAAAAGCACTGCTTCCAATGCTGATCGCTGGTATCGGTATTAACTCTCTGAAGTTCGCTACTCTTGCAGAGTACTTCAGTCCGGGTGCATTCGTTGTTATCTTCCTGGGAGTATTCGGCGCAATGATCGGTGCGATGATCTTCGGAAAGATCTCCGGACTGTGGGCATATGAAGCAGGTGTTACAGCAGGTCTTTGCTGCTGCAACATCGGTGGTTCCGGTGACCTGGCAGTTTTATCTGCAGCAAACCGTATGAACCTTCTGGCATTCGCTTCTATTTCTACACGTATCGGCGGTGCACTGATGGTTATCTGGATCGGATTGTTATATCCATTGTTCCATTAATAGATGTGGGAAAACCGAAAACGGTTTTCCAGTGCATGAAAAGAATGTAACTAGGCACATTGCAATAAAAAATAAGGCACGTTGGCGCTATGTCAGCGTGCCTCTTTTAGAAAATTCATATTTGAAAGAGATCATATTTAGGAGAAAATCATGAAAAACTATAAAGTATTTGCTATCAATCCCGGCTCTACTTCCACAAAGATCGCCATGTTTGAAGGCGAAAAGGAAGTTTTTTCCCGAAACATCAGCCATGACGCAGAAAAATTAAAGGAATTCAAAGAAATCAGCGATCAGCTTCCATACAGAAAAGAAATGATTTTAAATATCCTGAAGGAAGAAGGTCAGACATTAGAGGGAGTAGATGCATTTTCCGCAAGAGGCGGCGGCCTGGTCAATGTAGAAGGCGGTGTGTATACCATTGGGGACAAGCTGTTAGAGCATGCAAGAACCTGCTATACCGTAAAGCATCCTGCAACCTTAGGCGCACAGCTGGCAGATGCATTTTCCAAAGAATTTGGCGGAGCTGCATTTGTAGTAAATCCACCGGATGTAGATGAATTCCAGGATGTAGCCCGTGTAACCGGTTTAAAGGGTGTATACAGAGAGAGCCGTATCCATGCGTTAAACCAGAAGGAGATCGGCATCCGTTTTGCAGCAAAGCAGGGAAAGAAATATGAGGACATGAACCTGATCATCTGCCACATCGGCGGCGGTATTTCTGTAACTGCCCACAGAATGGGAAAAATGGTCGACTCCAATGATATTGCAAATGGTGACGGCCCAATGGCACCAACCCGCTGCGGCCAGCTCCCTGTAAAGGATGTTGTGACTATGTGCTATTCTGGCAAATACACAGAAAAAGAGATGCGTGAAAAGATCACAAAGACAGGCGGTCTGGTAGATCATCTGGGAACTTCTGATGCAAGAGAAGTAACCGCTATGATCACGGAAGGAAACCAATATGCAAAGCTGATCTACGATGCAATGATCTATGAGATCGGAAAGACAGCAGGTTCCATGGCAGCCGTTCTTCACGGAAAGGTAGACGGCATCGTTTTAACCGGCGGCATTTCCCATGATAAGTATGTAGTAGAAAAGCTGACAGAAATGATTTCCTTTATCGCTCCGATCACGGTTATGGCAGGGGAATTTGAAATGGAAGCACTGGCAGCAGGCGCCATCCGTGTATTAAGCGGGGAAGAAGAGGCAAAGACTTATACAGGTATTCCTGTATGGAACGGTTTTACATATTAAGTTAACGAAAAAGAGATAGGAAAAATAAAATGTACCTGCAAAATGGTTTTATACCGGATCTTGTGGGTACATTATCTATAGAAAGGCATGGTGGAACAATGAAACTGGAAGCAGCGGTAATACAGGGAGACGGCGTAGGCCCGGAGATGATGGAAGAGGCGGTGAAGGTGCTTCATGCTGTCTGCCGCCGGTTTGGTCATGATCTGAAGCTGCATCCTGTTTTAGCCTGCTCCCAGGCCATAGAAGCAGGAAAAGAACCTCTTCCACAGGAAAGCTTAAAGATCTGTACTCAGGTTCCGGCTGTATTATTTGGAAATTCCGGTCTGAAAAAATATCAGGATCGCCCCTTAGATGAGCGGCCGGAAGGCGCCCTTATGGTCCTTAGAAAGGTACTGCAGGTAAACACCAATATCCGTCCGGTGCGCATGTATCCTTCTTTAAAATGCTTCTCTCCCTTAAAAGCAGAACGTCTGGAACAGGGAATGGATGTTGCCTTTGTCCGGGATATCGCAGGGGGAGTTTTCTGCTCAGCTAAAGTCCAGGGAACCGGTGACGGCGGACGGGAAGCCTATGAATACGAATATTATAATGAAGCGATCGTAAAGAAAACTGCCCGTACTGCCTTTAAACTGGCCAGAAGCTGGAACGGCAGAGTCACCAATCTGGACAAGTCCAATGTTCTCGGCAGCTCCCGCCTTTGGCGACAGACGGTGCAGCAGGTTTCTGAGGATTTTCCTGATGTAGAGCTGGAACATTTATACATTGACAATGCAGCCATGGAATTAATACGCAATCCAGGCCGTTTTGATGTTTTTGTCACATCCAACCTTTTTGGTGATATAATATCCGATGAGGGAACAGAACTCACCGGAACTCCCTATCTTTACCCATCTGCAGAATTAAGCAATACAGAGCAGGGGATCTATACTCCGAACCAGCTTCATTATACTGATGAATCTGTGATCGGAAAAGATGTGGTTGATCCTGTTGGAATGATCGCAGCTGCAGCCCAGATGTTGCGCTTTTCCTTTGGTTTAGAGGCAGAGGCCGGAGCCATAGAAGAAGCCATCCGCCAGGTTTTAGCTGCCAATATCGCAACAGCGGATATCTGGCATAAAGGAAAGGTGCTTGTAGGTACAAAAGAGATGGGGAAGCGGATCGCAGATGAGATCGAGGCTGTTTCCTGAGAGTATGATCACTCATCCTGAATTATTCACCATGCTATTTTCAGCCCAGGTGTTAACCTGAGGCCCACTC
>CAVIPV010000058.1:0-15794 GCA_963644495.1 Prevotella sp.
CCCTTTTCCCGTTCTTAGAAAAAACTAAGATTAAGCTAAAGGACGACCACCGACAAGGCAGGACAGTTAGAGACAGAAACCGACAGGAATCGACTCGGACCCATAAAAAAGTCCCGCATTCAGCGACAACTACCGACACAAAGCGACAAGGGACGACAGCAGAGCGCCTTGCTCCTAAGCGAAAGGCCGGCGGTTCGAATCCGCCCAGGAACATGCTCAAAATGGATTATACTAGACTGGTTGAAAGACTTGGGTCCACCAACAGCGGGTACGATACCCGCTGTTTTTTATATCTGTCGATTTTTGTCAATTTATCAGTTTTATAAGTTATAACTTATAAATTTATAATTTCCCTTTGAATATCAGTTATAAATGTGCTATACTATGCCCAAACACAGACAAGGAGGCTGATCATCATGATAAAACGTGAAATGTATATGAAGCGCATCCGTCCTTTTATCGGCACAGAACTGATAAAAGTCATGACCGGTATTCGCCGATGCGGTAAATCGGTCATGTTGGAACTTATAAAAGAGGAACTTCTGGAATCTGGTGTCAGTCCTGCTCAGTTTATCTCTATTAATTTTGAGGATTTAAACTACGCACATCTGCAAACTGCAAAGGCACTGCATGATGAAATCACAAAACGAGCCACAGAAATCAATGGTAAAGCCTATTTGTTCTTTGATGAGATCCAGGAAGTAAAAGACTGGGAGAAGTGTATCAACTCCCTACGTGTATCCCTTGACTGTGACATCTATATCACCGGTTCAAATGCAAAGCTTCTTTCCGGTGAGCTTTCTACTTATCTTGGGGGACGTTATGTGGAGTTTATTATTTATCCATTTTCCTTTGCAGAATTCCTGGAACTGTATCGCCCCATTGCGTCAGCTGAACCGATCCAAAAATGCTTTCAAAAGTACCTTTTATCTGGCGGTATGCCGTACCTTGCTAACATCCGCTACGAGGATGCACCTTCCAGATTATACCTCCATGATCTGTTCAACTCTGTCCAACTCAAGGATATCGTAAAACGGAATAAAATCCGGGATGTGGACTTGCTGGAGCGCATCATCACTTATGTGATCGCAAATGTGGGGACAACCTTCTCTGCTACTTCCCTGTCAAAGTTCCTCAAAAGCGAGAACCGAACCGTTGCACCAGAAACAATCTTAAACTATATCAAATACTGCTGTGATGCCTATTTATTCTATCAGGTCAGGCGTGAGGATTTGCAGGGGAAGCAGATCCTTGCATCCAATGAGAAGTATTATATTGCTGATCACGGCATCCGTGAGGCTGTTTTTGGCGGCAACATGCGTGACATTAACCTTATTTTGGAAAACATCGTTTATCTAGAGCTTTTGCGCCGAGACTATAAAGTTACAGTAGGCAGGATCGGCGATAAGGAGATCGACTTTGTATGCGACAAGCGAGGAGAAAAACTGTATGTTCAGGTTACCTATCTGTTAGCATCCGAAGAGACCGTCCAGCGTGAATTTGGAGCATATGATAACATCCGCGATAACTACCCGAAATATGTTGTCTCTCTGGATGAATTTGACATGAGCAGAAACGGAATTAAACACCGCAATATACGGGATTTCCTATTGACAGAAGAATGGAATTAAATAAGAGCTATCCATAAATTCAACCTATGGATAGCCCTTATTTTTATGTATTATACAAAAATATTCTCTTACCTTATAATGACACCAGTGTACACGGATAACTATTTTACTTATTCTTACTTACAAATGGAGAGAAAATATTATGCAGACATCAGTAATTGGTTTTCCACGGATCGGTGCTTTAAGGGAATTGAAATTTGCTTCTGAAAAATATTTTAAAAATGAGATCAGTTCAGAAGAATTATTACAGACTGCCAAAGAACTGCGCAGCAGACATTGGACCGTTCAGAAAAATGCGGGGATCGACTATATTTCCAGCAATGATTTTTCATTTTATGACCTGGTGCTGGATGCCGCTGTATTGCTGGGTATCGTGCCAAAGCGGTACAAAGACTTACACCTGTCTGAATTAGATACCTATTTTGCTATGGCAAGAGGATATCAGGGCGAGCAGGGCGATGTAAAGGCTCTTGCCATGAAAAAATGGTTTAATACCAACTATCATTATATTGTCCCGGAAGTAGAGGACGATACGGTTATCAAACTTTCTGGAAATAAACTCTGGGATGAATACAGCGAAGCGAAAGCCCTTGGGATCGAGACAAAAACGGTTGTGACCGGTGCTTATACCATGCTGAAGCTCTGCAGATATACTGGGGAAAAGCGTGCAGAAGATTTTACAGAGCAGATCATAAATGCTTATGAGGAACTGCTTAAAAAGTGCGATGAAGCCCAGATCAAATGGGTACAGTTTGACGAACCGGCTCTTGTGCGGGATATGGAAAAAGAGGATATTGCATTATTCCTTAAAATTTACAATGCAGTTCTTTCCCATAAGGGACATTGCAAGGTTTTATTACAGACCTATTTTGGAGATGTAAGAGATATTTACCAGGATCTGGTACAACTGTCCTTTGACGGTATCGGCCTTGATTTTATTGAAGGAAAGGAAACCGGGGCTCTGATCGAAAAGTATGGATTCCCGCAGGATAAATTATTATTTGCCGGACTGGTAAATGGTAAAAATATCTGGAGAAACCACTATGACAAGACCTTAAAAGTCTTAACTTCCCTGAAAGAGAAGAAGATCACTCCGGTACTGTCCACTTCCTGTTCTCTGCTCCACGTTCCATATACCTTAAAAAATGAGACAAAACTTTCCAAAGAATATCTGGATCATTTTGCTTTTGCAGAGGAGAAATTAACAGAGCTTCATGAACTGGGTATTCTGGCTGACCTGGCAGATGTTTCCTTAGAAACAGCCTATGTAAACGACCAGAAACTTTTTGCCGGAACAAGAGACTGTGAAAACGCCAATGTAAAGGAAAGACTTTCCAAAGTAACAGAAAATGACTATGTACGTCTTCCAAAGAGAGCAGAACGTCAGGCACTGCAGAAAAAAGTCCTTGGACTTCCGGAATTTCCAACTACTACCATTGGTTCCTTCCCACAGACAAAGGACGTAAAAGCAAACCGCTCTGCATACCGCAAAGGTGAGATCTCCAAACAGGAATATGTAGATTTTAATAAGAAAAAGATCGCTGAATGTGTTGCATGGCAGGAAGAAATCGGCTTAGATGTACTGGTACATGGCGAATATGAGCGAAATGACATGGTAGAATATTTCGGTGAAGCTTTAGGCGGTTTCGTATTTACCGAAAAAGCATGGGTACAGTCCTATGGAACCCGCTGCGTAAAACCACCGATCATCTGGGGCGACGTATACCGCAAGTCACCGATCACCATCGACTGGTCCGTATATGCCCAGTCTTTGACCAAAAAGATCATGAAAGGAATGCTTACCGGTCCTGTGACCATTTTAAACTGGTCCTTCCCAAGAGAAGACATTTCCATTAAAGAGTCCATTTCCCAGATCGCGCTGGCTATCAGAGATGAGGTACTGGACCTGGAAGCAAATGGAATTAAGATGATCCAGATCGATGAAGCTGCTTTAAGAGAAAAGCTGCCTCTTCGCAAGACCGACTGGTATACAGAATATCTGGATTTTGCAATTCCGGCCTTCCGCCTCACACACAGCGGCGTAAAACCAGAAACACAGATCCATACCCACATGTGTTACAGTGAATTTACCGACATTATTCCTGCGATCGACGATATGGATGCAGATGTGATCACCTTTGAGGCGTCCCGTTCTGACCTGCAGATCCTGGATTCTTTAAGGGAAAACCATTTTGAAACCGAAGTAGGACCTGGCGTTTATGATATCCACTCTCCAAGAGTGCCTTCTGTAGAAGAGATCGTAAATGCGTTAAAGATCATGCTCACTAAGATCGAAAAGGAAAAATTGTGGGTAAATCCAGACTGTGGCTTAAAAACAAGAGGCGTTCCAGAAACAGATGCCAGCCTTAGAAATATGGTAGAGGCTGCAAAAGAGATCCGAAAGATCTACGCTTAACAGAGCAGAACACTGGCATAGAAAATATAAACGGGGCAGTTTTGGCTGCCCCGCTTTTGTATCGTTTTTTATAACTGGTTTTACAGTCTTTTTCATTATCTGCCGGAGGTAGTACCACCGTCAATGCACAGTGCCTGGCTTGTGATCTCGCGGGCGAAGTCGCTTGCAAGGAATACGGTTGCCCAGGCGATATCTTCTTCTTTCTGGTCATGCCCCAGCGGGATCATGCTCTTGACGGAAGCATTCCACAGCTCTTCACGTTTCTCAGGAGTCAGTTCGTTATGAACTTCCGGATCCCAGCCATTGTTCATGCCTTCCAGGATCTCTTCCCACATTGCTGTACGGATGATGCCTGGGAGAATAGCATTTACACGTACTCCATAAGGAGCTGCATGCTTTGCTGCGGACTGCATCAGGCTTGTTACAGCTGCCTTAGATGCGCTGTAGGTCTGGAGCATTCCCATACCGTCTCTTCCTGCGATTGAAGATACAAGGATCATATTGCCGCTCTTATTTGCTTCCAGATGTGCCAGACCATGTTTGATCATATGTACGGTTCCCACTACATTGATATTGAACAGTCTCTGAACTTCTGCTGTGGTTGTATGCATCATATCCTGAAGGGAAATTACGCCTGCTGCATTTACGATCACATCAATCTTTCCGCCGCCAAATGCTGCTGCATCAGCGATCAGCTTCTTAACGTCTTCTTCTACAGCTACGTCACATTTTGTGAAGCCGCCCTTTACGCCAAGTGCCTCGATCTCTTTTACGGTAGCCAGGCCCTGATCTTCTTTGCGGTTTGCAATATATACATTTGCGCCACAGCCTGCAAACTGAAGTGCCATTTCTTTACCAAGTCCACGTCCGCCGCCTGTAACAAGGACTGTCTTTCCGGTAAAATCAATATTCATTGCCATAACTAAAAATCCCCTTTCCATATACATTTAACTTACGTCTAACTCTGTTAATATTTTATCACTCTATATGGGAATGTCAATGTTTATTGATTTTAAGTTTTTCGAAAATCCCTTATGCTTTCAGGCTTTTTTATTGTTAATTTTTTAATTATTTTTTCAAAACAACCACTTTTGTTCTCAGGCCAGGTGTCTTCCAGGTCTTTTCTGTAATGATACCAGAGGACTTCTCCGTCTGTCATGGGAACTCCGATCTCTTTGATCCCGTCATTGTCTAAATCTTTCAACTGTACTTCTACCGACCAGTCCGCCGCTGTTTCCGTTTCCCATAGAAGAGTTCCCACTCTGGCACCGCTTGCGCTGTCATATACGGCATAACCATTTTTATTATCCAATGGGGAAAGGCAGAAGGTAAGAACGCCTGTATCGTCCAGGCACAGGTCCTCAGAATAAGCTCTGTAGGTGCGCCAGTCGCTGCCGGTGAGATCTGGATCGGAATCTGGGCCTGGTTCTGGTTCCAGATCTGGCTCTTCATCGATGTTTTCCACAATGATCTTTCCGTTTTCTGTCGGCCCTGCAACCGGCTCCTGAGCCTGTATCCCATACAAAAGCAGGAACGTACAAATGAAGAAAAATACACTGACCAAAACCGGAACGATTCCAACGACTGTCAAAATATGCCATTTTTTCTGTCCCGCCTTTTTGCTCTGGGTAATACCTGCGGCCATAAACCCGATCCCCAGCAATAATATGACTATTTCCAGTACAAACATCTATCTTCCCCCTCTTTCTTATGTTCTCTCGGAATCTTTTTGTGCCTGATTTTGTGAGAAGATTTTTTGTCAGTTGTGCCCAAATTTTTGAGGCGTACGCGGTGCGTACGTTGATAAAATTCGGGTGCGACTGGCGGAAAATCGGCCACAAAGGCAGGTGCAGGAAAGACTCCGAGAGGACATTCCTATAAATGACAGGATTAACTGCACCATCCATCCTGTATATCTGAAACTATACAGCACTTCTCCTGCCAAAAATATTAACCAAACGTTAGTTTTTTATATACACATTTCCATTTACAGGCTATAATAGTCCTGAAAAATATGGGTATAGAGAGGTATTTTTATGTACGATGTAAAGATGTTAGAAGAGATCAAAAGCCAGGAAGAGCGTATCCACTTTTCTTCTTTTGATTATAACGATGCTTATACACTGGGAACCATGCTCCGTGAGCGTGGTCTGACCACTCCAAAGCCTATTGCGGTCCGTATTGTTTTCGATGATATTATTCTGTATCAGTCTTTCCTTCCAGGAACCGATGAAAGCAACAACCAGTGGATGAACCGCAAGCAGCACACCGTTGAGCGATGCCACACTTCTTCCCTGCGTGCAGCTGTAGAGCGGGAATTAAATGGCGTAAAGGAAAACTGGCAGCAGGACGAGTCCCATTATGCATTCTGCGGCGGCGGCTTCCCGATCATCGTAAATGGTGAATTCCGCGGTGTTGCCATGATCTCCGGTCTGCCTCATCTGGAAGATCACAGGAATCTGGTGGAAGTAATGGATCAGTTCTGTGCTATGAAGAACGCGTAATACACTCCCACTTTTTCTAAACGGTCTTCTTCATCGGGGATGGCACCAAGATAAGTATCTCTTGAAATATTATTGATAGTATCTACCTTAAAATATTGTTATCCGTTTATTGTTATGGTTTATCGAGAATATCGTCAAATTGGCTTAAATAAAGGATTGGTTTGAATTTGTCAAAAAATAGAACAAACAGATAAAGGGGCTGCTAAAAGCAGCCCCTGCATTATCAAGAATTTTTCTCAGGTTTTAAGATTGCATGTCTTTATATAACGGACACTTTAATTGTAACCCGCTGTCTTTTTTAAAGATTACTCTCCATTTTCTCACGAAGCTCTCTTGTAGTCTTTTCAATATCTTCTGCTGCAAAAATACCGGATACAATGGCAGCGCCCGCTGCACCGCTCCCTTTCAGCTTTTCAATATTGTCCAGGCAGATACCGCCGATGGCTACAACCGGGATCTTTACGGACGCGCAGATCGCCTGCAGCTGCTCCATAGTCATGGGACGGGCGTCCTTTTTGGTAGATGTTCCAAATACAGCGCCGCTTCCCAGATAATCAGCGCCCTGAGCCTGAGCTTTTAATGCCTGTTCTACTGTCTTGGCAGTAACTCCCAGGATCTTATCCGACCCCAAAAGCTTCCTTGCAAGACCGGCATCCATGTCATTCTGACCTACATGGACGCCGTCTGCGCCGCAGGCTTTGGCCAGTTTTATATTGTCATCGATCAGGAGAGGAACATTGTATTTTTCTGTAAGGGCACGCATTTTTTTTGCCTCTTCCAGATATTCTTCCACGTTGTCATCCCTCAGCCCTTTTTCACGAAGCTGCACCATGGTAGCACCGCCTTTTAAGGCTGCTTCTGTCTGCTCATAAAGGCTCATTTTCCCGATCCAGGTCCGGTCGGTTACTGCATAGATCAACAACTGGCTTTTGTCAAATTTCATGGTTCTCTCCTTTTCCTAAATACACTCACAAACACGCGCTTACGCGCTCTACTGTCTGCTATCGCAGACGGTTTGTTCGTTAATGGCCCAAGAAAAACAAATGTCTGCTTCGCAGCCACTTGTTTTTCTTTTGGGCTCATTTCATTCATCAAAAATACTTACGATCTCGCCGTCTAAGATACGGTTCATATTTTTCACAGCACAGAAGTTTCCGCACATGGAGCAGGTATCTTCTTTTTCCGGCTTGGCAGACGCACGGTAGTTTCTCGCCTTTTCCGGATCAATAGAAAGCTCAAATGTCTTTTCCCAGTCCAGTTTCTTTCTTGCCATTCCCATCTGGCGGTCCCATTCAGAAGCGCCTTTGACGCCTTTTGCAATATCAGCTGCATGAGCTGCAATCTTAGAAGCGATGATGCCTTCTTTTACGTCATTCAGATCCGGCAGTCTTAAGTGTTCAGCCGGGGTTACATAGCATAAGAATGCTGCGCCGTAGGTTGCTGCAATGGCACCGCCAATAGCTGCTGTAATATGGTCATATCCGGGTGCGATATCTGTAACTAACGGTCCTAATACATAGAACGGTGCGCCCTTGCAGATGCTCTGCTGGATCTGCATATTGGCTGCGATCTGGTTAAGAGGCATATGACCCGGTCCTTCTACGATCACCTGGACATTTTTCTCCCAGGCTCTCTTTGTCAGCTCACCTAACGTTACCAGCTCTTCGATCTGGGAAACATCCGTAGCATCTTCTAAGCATCCCGGACGACAGGCGTCACCTAAACTGATGGTCACGTCATATTTCTGGCAGATATCCAGGATCTCATCAAAATGCTCGTAGTATGGATTTTCCTTCCCGGTCATCTCCATCCATGCAAAAATAATGGAACCACCTCTGGATACAATGTTCATAAGACGCTTATTTTTCTTAAAACGCTGGGCGGTTGCACGGTTAATACCAATGTGGATCGTCATAAAATCCACGCCATCCTGCGCGTGCATTTCCACGATCTTTAACCACTCTTCTGTGGTAATATCCTTCAGTGCCTTATGATAGTATACCACTGCGTCATAGATCGGTACAGTACCAATGATGGCCGGGCACTCGGCAGTCAGTTTTCTTCTGAATTTCTGGGTATCTCCCCAGGAGCTTAAGTCCATAATGGACTCTGCGCCCATTTTTACTGCGTCATTTACCTTCTGAAGCTCCATATCCAGGTCTTTGCAGTCTCTGGATGTTCCCAGATTTACATTGATCTTGGTCTTTAACATGGAACCGATACCGTTTGGATCCAGGCATTTGTGGTTCTTGTTTGCGGGAATAGCAACTTTTCCCTCTGCCACCAGCTGCATTAACCGGGCTGTATCCATCTGCTCTTTTTCTGCTACTGCCTGAAGCTCCTTTGTAACAATTCCTTTTCTGGCAGCATCCATCTGTGTTGTGTAACCCATAGTCATTCTCCTTTTTTATGATTTTTCCACAGAAGGGGTACCCGGACGGAACGTTTTCCACATTTGCCGCAGATATTTCTGCCATGCCGGTGGATCATCTGCATCTGACGGCACAGAAAAACGGTCCGCCCACATAAGGAACGGACCGCAAAATATACGCATGATACGCAAATATAATATGCGACACATTATTTCCCTACGTTGGCATTACCCACATCAGGTACAATAGGTCGAAGTTTGATTACTTCCTCTCAGCCTGCTTCACAAGCTCCCTGTTCGCATTCAGAATAGCATTAGTTGGTAAAAATTGTCAATAGTTTTTTTCGCAACCGCTGGGTTCACTCACAAACACGCGCTGACGCGCTCTACTGTCTGCTGACGCAGACGGTTTGTTCGTTAATGGCCCAAGAAAAACAAATGCCGCTTGAGAAGCGGCGCTTGTTTTTCTTTTGGGCTCATTATATCCGTCCCCCGCATTTAGGACAATAATTATAGTCCTCATCTGTCTCGAATCCGCAGCGCATACACTTCTTGTGGGGATTTCCGGAGCCTTCCTGCCAGGTGCGGGTATATTTTCCTTCCTGGACCAGGTGGAGATCTGCGGATGTGATCTTCGGTTCTTCCCCATTTAATATGGCTTTTCCAATCTCCGGCTCCAGCTCATAAATGGCGCTGCAGCAGGACATCTGCACATAAAAACGCTTATTCCACTTAAACAGCGGGATAAAGAAAAAACTGAAATACATATAGGTCATAAAGACCTGACACTGGCTGGGGCTGCCGCAGCTTTTGCAAAGGATGCTCCTTGCGTAGTTAAGCAGCTTCCGGCCCTGACTGATACCTCCGATAAACAGCATCTTGCTGTCCTCCTTCTTATAAAATCTGACATGATCATATACGAGACTTACAAACCTGCACGATACAATGAACTGACTGCTTTATAAACAGCGATCCACTTTTTCAGCCCGGACTGCCTTTTTTCTTCTGTTCCGGCAGCCCGTTTTCCTGCATGCATCAGTCCATCCACTGCACTTCTGGCGCTTGCCACGGCATAGTTTCCTGTAAGGCAGAAACCTTTTTCCAGTCGTGAAAATGCTCCCGCAAAACCAAGATTTCTGCTTCCTGTAGGAACCGTTTTAGGCCGGTCCGTAAAATGGTGCGGCTTAAGAGGCCAAATACCGCCTCCCGGCCCTGTAAACGCTTCCGGATCTCCCAATGCAATATGCAAAGCAGCCGTTTTTTTCCATAATTTTCCAGAATCGCTGTCATTTTCCATAATGCAGATATCCCCGGAACCTAAATTTATCTTTTCAAACATAAAAGATTCCCGGTCTGTTTCTTCTTCCTGCAGTCTGCGCTTTACATACAGCTTTTTCACAGCCAGACCACTTCCGTTGCCATTTTCAAGCTCCAGATCTGTTACCCGGCTGTTTTCCAGCAATAAAACGCCTTTGCGGCGCAGATACTGCTTCAGGGAATGGATCAGGTCCTCTGTTTCTTCCGGTGAAAGGAACAAAAATGGTCCCTTCAACTCACACAGACTTCTGCGAAATTCTGTGAGGCTGCTCTCTTTTTTCAGTCCAAAGACGCACCGGCACAACTGCCACAAATTTGTCTCAAATATATGAGGCGTTTCCAGAAACCAGTCTTCTATGCTTAAAACATCCAGCTTCTCTTCATCGGTGCACAATAGCCGCCAAAGCGCTGGAAGATCTGTACGATCCAGACATTCTCTGCCTTCTGTTTTGGGGAAAGTAAATACTTTCTCCCCGGAACCTGGTATTTTCCCGGACAATTCCAGGAAATCCGCGCAGTTTTCCTTGCTTACTACAAGAGGCGCACTGCTTTTCTCTGCCCCATTATTTTCCCCAAACACCATGATACTGCTGCCGGGAAAATGGCAGTCTTTTATCAGCCAGACCACTGCTGCCAGCGCGCTCAGGCCGCTTCCCATAATATAAGCTTTCTGTTTTCCATAATCCCTGCTGCGCACTACAGCGGCTTCCACTGCCGCCAGTCTGGCATCATTTTTCGCTTTTTTATCTTTCTGTATCTGATAGGTCCATGCACCGGCCGCGGCGCCTGCTGCTGCAGCTGCCGCCAGCCGGATCCATCTTTTCTTATCTGACATAGGCATTTTGCCTTTCTTTTTGTAAAGGGATATTTACTACTGGGCGAGGTAGTTCGCCAGCTGCGCAAACTGCTCTAAGTTTAATGCTTCCCCGCGGACGGAAGGAGATACGCCCAGACTTTCAATGGCCTTTGTGATCTCTTCTTTGGAGAATGAGATCTCCGGTGAGTTATTTAAACCGTTCTGCAGTGTTTTTCTTCTCTGGTTAAAGGACGCGCGGATCAGCTTAAACATCAGCTTTGGATCTTTTACCTGTACCGGCGGCTCCTGATAGCGGGTCAGACGGATCACCGCTGAACCTACATTCGGCCTTGGGATAAAGCAGTTTGGCGGTACATTTGCCACAATATAAGGGCTTGCATAATACTGTACTGCCAGAGACAGTGCGCCGTAATCCTTGGAACCCGGTCCCACCTGCATACGGTCTGCCACTTCTTTCTGGACCATGACAGTGATATTGTCAATAGGCACATTACTTTCAAACAGCCCCATGATAATAGGGGTGGTAATGTAATAAGGCAGATTGGCAACTACCTTGATGGGTCTGCCGTTGTTGTATTCCTTCACCAGTTCATTGATATCCACTTTCAGGATGTCCCGGTTGATAACTTTTACATTGGAATAGTCCTTTAATGTATCTGCAAGGATGGGCAGAAGATTGGTGTCGATCTCCACTGCGATCACCTGTCCGGCGCTTTCTGCCAGATACTGGGTCATGGTACCGATGCCCGGACCGATCTCCAGAACGCAGTCATCTTTTGTAATGCCTGCTGCGCTTACGATCTTTTCCAGAACATGGGCATCAATTAAAAAGTTCTGACCAAAACGCTTCTGGAATGCAAACTGATACTTCTGGATGACTTCTATTGTCTTTTTCGGATCTGATAATTTCTGATTCATCTATGATTTTACCTGCTTTTTATCTTCTTTCTAATCTTTCTGATTCTCCATCTCCCGCCTGCGGCGGGCAATGTTATGGCTGTATGCGGTAAAGCCTTCTGGCATTATCCCAGGTCATTTTCTCCACTGTCTCCCGGTCCACACCCTTAAGAGCAGCCAGCTGGTCTGCCACATAGGTCAGGTTCAGGGAAGAATTTCTCTTTCCACGGTTTGGAACAGGCGCCAGATAAGGGCAGTCGGTTTCCAGCACCAGACGGTCAAGTGGAGCATATTCTACCGTTTCCACCAGCTTTCTGGCATTTTTAAAAGTAAGCACACCGCCGATCCCAAGGAAAAATCCCATGTCCAGATATTCTCTTGCCATTTCCTTTGTATAGGAAAAGCAATGGATCACACCGCCAATGTCCGATCCGTGTTCTGCCTTCATAATGTCTAAAGTATCTTTTGCAGCATCACGGCTGTGGATGATCACCGGAAGTTTTAGCCTGCGTGCCAGATCTAACTGGGCCACAAACCATTTTTTCTGGATCCCTTTGTCAGGCTCTTCCCAGTAATAATCCAGACCGATCTCGCCGATGGCACGGACTTTCCCGTCCTGTCTTTCCGTACACCAGGTCTCAATCTGTTTTAAGCCTTCATCGGACAGCTCCGCACTTTCACTTGGATGTACGCCTAAAGCAGCATACATGAAATCATGTTTTCTTGCAAGTTCCAGTGTTGTTTTGCAGCTGGAAAGGCTGGCTGCCACGTTTGTAACAGCGCCGATGCCATTTTCCTTAAAGGTTGCTAAAAGCTGCTCTCTGTCCTCATCAAAGGCTTCATCGTCATAATGAGCATGTGTATCAAATATCATGTTCCTTATACCTCCACACCATTTCCGGTCTTATGACACCGGATGATCGCGTCAGAGTCTTTTCCTTTTCTGTCTAAAAAAGCATTTTGACCCCTCTGATACCGAATTGCTACGTGCTTTGCACTCTCGCAATTCTACATACATAATAACATGAAGCGAGGTGGTTTACAAGAAAAGCAGCCGGAACCGGCTGCTTTTTCCCATACTTAAAACAGTTTTCTGCCTTCTGCATATTTACCAACTACTTCTCTCTCATCTCCCAGATAAATGATCCGCTCCAGTCTCTGTTTTATAGTCAGGGGCTGGGGATGTTCTAAACGGCTGTCATCGCAGACTACTGCATCAAATTCATAGCCCGGCTCAAAGCTTCCTACTTTTCCGAAGAAAGCTCCGCCGCCTTTGGTTGCCATGTAAAATACTTCTTCAATAGTCAATGGTTTTAAGGAAGTATCTAACAGTCTCCAGCGAAGCTTAGACGCCTGGATTCCATGAGCCATAGCCGCGAACAGGTTCTCACTTGTTCCGCCTGCCACATCACTTCCAAGTCCAATGTTCATTCCTTCTTCCAGATAACGGCGCACCGGCGCTGCACCAGAGGAAAGATTGGTGTTGGAGTCAGGACAGTGGGCGATAAATACGCCATTTTCTTTCATGCGGGCAATCTCTTCCTCACCAGAATAGACGCAGTGAGCCATGATCGTAGGACATTCTCCACCAAACAGGCCAAAATGATCATAAGCATCCCCGTAAAATTCAGACCAGGGGCATAATTCCTTTACCCAGGCGATCTCTCCCGGATTTTCAGATAGGTGAGACTGCATCGGCAAGCCAAAATCCTTCTGAACTCCTTTTAACCGTTCCATCAGCTCATCCGTGCAGCTGGGGGTAAACCGGGGCGTAAGGATGGGCCTTGTGTGGTCATAATTTTTGTCAGCTGCCATTTTCAGCCACTCTCTGGTCGCTTCTTCCGACTCTTTCGCAGATGGCTCCCGCAGATAATCCGGGCAGTTCCGGTCCATATTTACTTTTCCTACCATGGTAGAAAGACCGCTCTCTTCCAGCAGATCCATAAGCAAAATGGTAGCTTCTTTGTGGACTGTGGCGAAAATACAGGCTCTTGTGGTGGCACTTTTTCGCATCTGTTCTGCAAAGATGCCATATGCCTTTTTCGCATATTCCAGATCCTTGTATTTTGCCTCTTCCGGAAATGTATTGGTCTCCAGCCATTCAAGAAGCTCCATATCCATTCCAAGTCCCCTGAAAGAATACTGCGGGGCATGAACATGGAGATCTGTAAGTCCCGGGATGATCAGCCGATTCCCCATATCTTCTATCGGGATACCCTGAAATGGTTCTGGAAGCTTCGGATAAATTCCCTGAACTTTTCCGTTTTCACAAATGAGATAACTTTGTTCGTTTATACACAATTCTTTACTGTCTTTTGTGTATACAATATTTCCTTTTAAAGCAAATGTGTTATTTTCCATATGTTTTCCTCCTCAATTTCAGGACCCCCTGACATCTTTACCCCAATGTCATAAATGCATAGCGGAAAACGAAAACTACTGCGATCACTGCTGTAAGTAACTTTACATCCTTTGCCTTATTTGTAAAAACCTTTAACAGGCAGTAAGTGATCAGTCCCATTGCAATACCATTTGCAATAGAATAAGTAAACGGCATGAAAACGATGGTGCAGAAAGACACCACTGCATCTGTTGTTTCCGAAAAATCCACTTCTTTGATATTTCCGAGCATCAATACGCCTACAAAGATCAACGCCGAAGCAGTAGCGGCTGACGGCACAATACCAACCACAGGCGCCAGAACGATCGCTGCCAGAAATGCAAGTGCCGTCACGAAGCTGGTCATTCCTGTTCTTCCGCCCTCTGCAATACCTGCACTGGATTCTACCACAGTAGTAACCGTGGAAGTACCTAACAATGCACCGGTTGCTGTAGAAATAGCATCTGCCATCAAAGCTTCCTTCATGTGGATCACTTCCCCGTTTTCATCCAGCAGACCGGACTGCTTTCCTGCTCCCATCAGCGTTCCCATGGAATCAAACATATTTACCAGTGAGAAGCTGAGAACCAGCATGATAATGGTAAATACGGCCTCTGCCGTACTCTTGCCTTCAAATAAACCTGCTACATCCAGTTTAAACAAGGATACTTCCCCGAAATCCCTGAACTTATTTACCAGATTCAGATCAAAAGAAGATATTTTCGTTACTCCCAGAGGAATACCCACTAATGTAGAAGCGACAATTCCCAGAAAAACAGCACCTTTTACTTTTTTTGCGTTCAACACAGCGATCACGACCAGGCCAAACAAAGCAACCAGTGCTCCGCAGATCAGTTCTGTATTTTCTCCGTTTCTCCACTGAGCAAAGTCTACCATACTTACAAGAGTAGAGGAATTGCCGACTACAATGCCTGCATTTTTTAATCCTACAATGGTAATAAATAATCCGATCCCGGGCGTGATTGCTGCTTTCACAGGCTCCGGTATGGCCCGGATAATCGCTTCACGCAGCCCCACAGCTGTAATCACAATAAACAGAACACCGGATAGAAATACGATTGTCAGTGTCTGATTATAAGTATACCCCATTCCTAACACTACTGTATATGCAAAAAATGCATTCAGTCCCATTCCCGGTGCCTGAGCCAATGGCACTTTGGCATAAACAGCACAAAGAAAGGTTCCGATAAATGCGCCGATACAGGTACCAATAAATACACCGTTTGATATTTTAGACGCCAATTGCGCATTTCCGGTGATCACAAATGGGTCTGCTAAAATCTGCGGATTTAAGATCAGGACATAGGCAACTGTAATAAACGTTGTAATACCGGCCAGTATCTCGGTACGCATATTTGATCCGCTCTGTGAAATCCCAAAAAATCTTCCGAAAAAACCTTCCCTTTTTTCCATAAAATAAAGCCTCGCTTTCACATATTT
>CAVIPV010000059.1:0-15758 GCA_963644495.1 Prevotella sp.
ATTCTCTTTTGACCGCATCGGAGATGAATTTGCAAAAGGTCTTCAGTCTCTGGCATTTGTAGGTTTCGTGATCGGACTTGCCAAAGTCATGTCCCTGGTTCTGGCAGATGGTATGGTCATCCACACGATCGTATTCTTCTTAACACGTCCCCTGATGAATTTAAGCCGTTCTGTATCTTCTATTGGAATGACTGCTGTTATTTCTGTAGTAAACCTGCTGATCCCTTCTGCATCTTCTAAAGCAGCTATCCTGGTTCCCCTTCTTAAGCCAGTAGCTGAAACATTAGATATGAACCTGGAACTGGCTGTTCAGGCCTTCCAGTACGGAGATGGATTTACTAACATGATTTCCCCATTCCTTGGATGGACCGTAGGCTCCTGTGCAATGGCCGGACTTTCTTTTGGAAAATGGTTCCGTTGGGTATTTCCAAAAGTTATTTTCTTTATGCTCTTTTCATTCGTGATCATGTTTATCTTAACAGAAAGCGGATGGACTGCCTTTTAACCTAAAATATTCCTCATCATTCTATTCAAAAAACCACCCACCATATCAATTCTGGTGGATGGTTTTTTTTAATAATATTCTTAGAATTGCGAGAGTGCAAAGCACGTAGCAATTCGGTATCAGAGGGGGCAAAATACCTTTTGACCCCAACATCATTCTTATATTTCCTTATTATTTCAGACCAACGTCCATACTTCCGGAACGGAAACCCTCCAGATCCATGGTAATGTACACAAATCCAAGATCCTTTAATGTCTTTACGATCTCATCCCCGTGCTCTAACAGCTTTCCAAAGGAGGTCTTATCTGCTTCAATACGCACTACATTTCCATGAAGGCGCAGACGCACATTTCCCCCTAACAGCTCTCTTAAATAGCCTTCGCCAACTTCGATCTGCTTCATAACATCATAGTCGATCGGTGTATTGTAAGGCAGTCTGGTTGCCATACATGGGGTTGACGGGCGGGACGCTACGGAAATGCCCCATTCCTTTGCCATGGCCTTTACTTCTGCCTTGGTAATGTGCAGTTCTGCCAATGGACTGACGATGCCCAGTTCTTTTAATGCCTGGATACCTGGGCGGTATACATGGTGGTCATCTTCATTGGTTCCGTCCATAACAGTCTCTGCACCAAGGCTTTTTGCCATTTCTTTTAAATTTACAAACAGATGCTTTTTGCACAGATAACACCGGTTCACCGGGTTCATGCGGATTGCTTCCTGCTCCAGTTCATTTACATGGATCACCTTGTGGACGCCGCCAAGTTCTGCTGACACGCGGTTTGCGATCTCCAGATCACAGGACGGATGCAGGCGGCTGTCAAAGGTAACTGCAAAAACCTTGCTGCCGTCTTTTGCAGCTGCCTTTACAGCGGCTTTTAAGATCAGGCTGCTGTCTACACCGCCGGAGAAAGCCACGCAAAGGTCTTTTCCTCCTGCTGTGTACTTGCTCATCAGTGCTTCTAACTGTTCCAGTCGTTCATTTACTGTGTAATTCTGTCCTTCCATTGTTCCGGTCTCCTTTACTTACAACTGTTTCTTAGCTGCCTCTGCTGCTGCCTGGTAAACAGTGTTAAAATCTACGCCCTCCTGCTTATCACACAGTTCAGAAACACTGTCAAACTCTGGATAGCAGTAACTTTTTCCCTTATAACTGCAAACCTTTACATCAGCAGTCCCGTAGGCAGTTTCCACCTGGATCTTTCTGCGGTCCAATGCTGTACGCTCTGCCGGGAAACGGCGGATACCAATGGATGTAGTATGGGTAAAGATAATGTCTTCCATTGCTTCGCGGCTGCTTTCACGGCATAAAACAGAAAGCATATAAGCCGGTCGGTTCTTCTTCATATAGATCGGTGTATACCATACATCATTTGCACCGGCCTTTAACAACAGGTTCATGGTATATCCCAGCGCTTCTCCTGTGCAGTCATCTAAATTGGTCTCTAACAGCTCTAAGCCGTCTGTTTTTTCTTCTCCCTCTTCTTCAATGAGCATGGCACGAAGGATGTTTGCATGGTCAAAATCCTTATTTCCGGCACCAATACCGATTTTTACAATGCGGTAATTCTTTGGCATGGAAGCGCCGGTGCTCAATGCTGCTGCGATCGCTGCACCGGTAGGTGTAACCATTTCTCCCTGTGCATCTGTAAAACGCAGCTTCAGGCCATATGCCTGTGCAATATTTGCAGTTGCCGGTACTGGAACAGGCAGTGTGCCGTGCTGGCATCTTACATATCCCTGACCTTCTGCAAGTGGGGAAACAATGACTTTCTCAATGCCTAAATTATCCAGGCAGACTGCAGTACTAATAATGTCAACGATCGAGTCGATGGCGCCTACCTCGTGGAAATGAACCTGCTCGATGGGAAGGCCATGTGCCTTGGACTCAGCCTCTGCCACAATCTCGAAAATACGTCTTGCCAGCTGTTTTACCTTGTCAGAGGACTGCAGGCGGTCGATGATAGTGTAAATATCATAGAGATTTCTGTGGGTGTGTGGATGCATGTGATCGTGGGTATGAGAATGGGTGTGCTCATGATCATGTACATGCTCCTCGCACTCCTCATGGCTGTGCTCATGTGTATGGTCATGGTCGTGATGATGCTCATGCTCTTCATATTCCAGATGCACATCGAAATCATAGGCCTTGATACCGCATTTCTCCGTTGTTCCAAAATGCAGATGATAGCCGTCTACGCCCAGACTTGCCAGTGCGTCTTCCAGTACCTTTCTGTCTGCTCCCAGGTCAAGAAGCGCTCCTACGGTCATATCACCGCTGATTCCTGAATTACACTCCAGATATAATGTTTTTTTCATTATTTCTTCACCGCCATTCTGTTTATTTGTGTTGCAATATATCCGGCTCCATAGCCGTTGTCAATATTTACTACCGAAATTCCATTTGCGCAGGAATTGATCATGGTTAAAAGGGCCGACAGCCCGTGAAAGCTGGCGCCATAGCCTACGGATGTAGGTACCGCAATCACCGGGGCGTCTGCCAGTCCTGCAATCACAGTTCCAAGAGCCCCCTCCATTCCTGCTACTGCGATAATGCAGTTTGCCTTGCAGATACGCTCCCGCTGGCTTAACAGCCTGTGGATACCTGCAACTCCCACATCATAAATGCGGTCTACCTTTGTGCCGAAATATTCCGCTGTCTGGGCCGCTTCCTCTGCTACAGGGATATCCGCTGTACCGCCTGTGCAGACAGCCACACAGCCAACACGCTCTTTATCCGGTTTTTCTACCTTTACAATACGGGAAATGGGATCATAAACCGCTTCCGGCACCAGAGAACGGATCAGTTCATACTGCTCCTTGCCGGCTCTGGTTCCCAGCACTTCCCCGTCTCTTTCGTAAAATTTCAGGAATATCTCCTGAAGATACGGATCCGGCTTTCCCTGACAGAAAATGGTCTCACCAAAACCAGAACGCAGTTTTCTGTGATGATCCAGTTTTGCATAGCCCAGATCTTCATAGGGCAGATCTTTTAACTTCTCTTCTGCCTCTGCAATGTCCAGCTGGCCCGCTTTTACCTGTTCCAGCATCTTATGCACATCCATGCTTCATTCTCCTCCTTTTATTCACAACTGGATCCGTCCTGTGCAGACCCGCTCAAGCAGCGGCTCTGAATGGCTTACCACTAAAAGTCCGATCTCCCGACTTTTTACTTCTTCCAGCAGGAAATTCCATATCTGGCTCTGTGTGATCAGATCCAGCATGGCTGTGATCTCATCTGCCAGAAGAAACCGGGTCTTCTCGCCTAATGCCCTTGCAATGCAGAACCGCTGCAGCTCTCCCCCTGATAATTCCCCCGGATACCGCTCCAGCCATTCCTTCTCGATCCCAAGACCATTGATCAGGCGCTCATCTAATACACCGCCTTCTTCCAGAACTGTTTTCATCTTTCTTCTGGGGTTAACCGCTTCCTGAGGATGCTGCCAGATCAACTGTACCGGACAGTAGCCTTTGTATTCTGAAAGTGGTTTTCCGTCCAGCAAAACCTGGCCTTCATCTGGCTTTTCATAACCAGCCAGAATTTTACAGAAAGTAGTTTTTCCAAATCCGCTTGGTGCCGCAAGCCCCAGCCGGTCGCTGCTGTCAAGGCTCATGGACACATGGTTTAATATCTGCCTGTTTCCTTTATGATAGCGGAAAGACAGGTCTTTTGCTTCTAACTTCATAAACTGGCACCTTCCTTTCCACATGCATTGCATTCACCAGACCATTGTTCCAGCATTGTCTCATCCCCCGGACAGATACAGCGCACCAGTCCCCCCTGATAGCTCACATAAGGAACTTCTTTGCTGCATTCGGTCTTATATTTTGGACATCTGGGGCCATAGGGACACCCCTCAGGAAGATCCCTTACATAAGGCTGAATGCCCGGCTCCGGGGCAAATCCATGCTCCGGCATGGCCCGAAACAGCGCCCTGGTATAGGGATGCCGCAAAGCTGCTTCCTGGTTAAAATCCACGGTATCCGCCTCTTCCACGGCTGTTCCCGCATAGAAAACAACGATCTTATCCGCTGTTTTTAACGCCAGCTCCAGATCATGGGTGATCAGAAGCACACCTGCGCCTTCATCTGCGATCTCCCTAAAATGGGACAATACCCGCAGGGCTGCTTCCATATGAAGTCCCGGTGTAGGCTCATCTGCGATCACCAGCTCTGGCTGTTCCACCACCGCTGTTCCGATGAGCACTCTCCGGGCCATTCCGCCGGAAAGCTCAAAAGGATACATATGATCCACTTCTTTATCAAGTCCATATCTTCCCAAAGCTCTGCGGCCTTTCTCCAGACTTTTTCTGTCTTTTGCCCCGGCAACCTGTTCTCCTACTTTCATCAGAGGATCCAGATAAGAAACACTTTGTGGAACCAGGACGATCTCATGACCCCGTAGCTTTTTGATCCGCTTCCCTGTCAGTTTCTTTCCTTTGTAATAAATATCTCCCCCGCAGCTTCCATTATAGGGAAGAACTCCCATGACTGCATGGGCTAAAAGGCTTTTTCCGGAGCCGCTGGAACCGACCACAGCCACCATTTCCCCCCGGGAAACGCTAAGACTCAGGTCACGGATCACAGGCAGTGTTTTTCTGGAAAACCAGCCGTCATATTGGGTAAATGTAACCGCCAGATGTTTAATGCGGAGAAGTTCTTTTCTTTCAAATTTTCCCATTAATGCCTGCGCCTCCTTTCCGCCTTTATGTTCTCTCGGAATCTTTATGTACTCTTTCTTACATCTTCTATCTTTTATTTCCCCGTTCATCTATTCATGTGCTCTGGACGGGTCCAAAAGACTGTTTAATGTATCACCGATCACATGAAACAATATAACGATAAACACCAATAATATTCCCGGAAACAGCGCCAGCCACCATTTCCCCATAGTCAGGTATTTCATACTTTCCGATAAGATCACACCGATGGCCGGCTGCTCCGGTGACAGGCCGAATCCCAGAAATGTAATACTTGCCTCATGAAGTATGGCATGTGGGAACATCAGCACCATTCCCACTAATACCTGCGGCAGCAAATGGGGCATCATATGTTTGATCCCGATCTGCCATGGGCTCATACCCATTTTCTCTGCAATCTTTATAAAATGACTTTCCTTTAGCTGAAGCACCTCTGCGCGGATCAGACGGGCTAAAGAAGTCCAGTGTGTCAGGATAATGCCTGTTGCCACGCCCTTTAAGCCTTTTCCCAGTGCAAAAGAGATCAGGATAAGGAGCAGAATATGGGGTATTCCCATGACCAGATCAATAAAACCGCTGATCAGGCCGTCTGCCCATTTTCCCCCTGCTGCACAGGCAAGTCCCATTCCCACTGCGATCAGGGAACTGAAAGCGGATGTGATCAGGCCAATGCGTATACTTAAAGATAGACCTGTAAGGGTACGCACAAACATGTCACGGCCCATCCAGTCTGTTCCAAAAGGATATTGTATACAGGGCGCTATATTTTTCCTGGTAAAATCTGTAGTCAGCGCCTGTTCCTTCAGACAGACGCCTGCCACCAGCACTGCCCCTATAACAAATACTGCCAGTGCCATAAGCGCCGTCATAAGCACACGCCTGCTGCTTATCCCCTCTGTCCGTTTCAAATACTTCTCCAAACTATCATTACCTTTCATCCCCATTTTCAAGGCTGCGGATCTTATTTTGCGCCTCTCCTCATTCTGGGGTCTATGATCTCATATAAAATATCAGCAATAAAATTGCCTGCAAACACCATCGCCGCGCTAATCACCGTGATACCCATAAGCAGCGGGATATCACTGCCAAGCCCTGCGCTTACTGCCGCCTGGCCCAGTCCCGGATAGGAAAATACCTGTTCCACCAGAACGGAACCGCCGAAAATCTCGCTGATGGAAGCAAACTGCAGCGTCAACGCCGGAAGGATCATGTTGCGAAGCCCATGTCTTAAAACAATGGAACTCATGCTTTCGCCTCTGGCTCTTGCAAAAAGCACATAATCACTTTCCATGACCTGGATCATTTTCTCCCTGGTATGGAGCGTGATATTGGAAATGCCTGTAAGGCTTAAAGCCGCCGCCGGCAAGATGCCATGACGGATGCGGTCTGCTATAGAAACGGTGGCCGCGTCCGCTCCTATGGGAACACTTAATCCCACGGGAAGAACTTTTAACCACACGGCAAATACCATAAGAAGCACCAACGCCACCCAGAAAGCCGGTGTACTGGCTGTAACCAATGCATATGCAGAGATCACACGGTCAGCAAAATTTCCCTTTCTGGCTCCTGCTGCTATCCCAAGGATCACACCGGTAACACCGGACAAGATCCACGCCGCCGCCATTAACCATACAGAACTGGCGAAACGGACCTGGATCACTTTTGCTACAGGCTGGTGATATAAAAGGGAAATTCCCATATTTCCCCGGATAAAATCCCCCGCCCATGCAAGATAGCGATTTAATGGCGGTATTCCTTCTCCCCAGTAAAGGCGGAGACGCTCGATCTGCTCCGGGCTCATGGAACCCATAGCCGCCTGGCCTACATTAGTCTGCAGCGGGTCCAAAGGTGCCATGGAAACCAAAGCAAACGCCGCAATACTGACAAAGAACAGAAGGACCAGCATCCGTATGAAATTTTTACTGATAAATATAGCCTGCTTCTTCAAACTTATCTGCTCCTAACTATCTTTCGTAAACGTCCGGCTATTTTCCACAATAACTGTTTTCCACAATAATCTTACTCCCAGGTCCACTGATCCACATTATTTACGATCGACCAGCCATGTCCATGTGGATGCAGCTTCTGGTCAGCTACATGAAGGCCCTTTCTGGACCAGTAAAGATGATCAATGTTTACCAGCCAGATCCATGGGATATCTCCTTCCCGGGTCACGCCTGTTTCTCCGTCCCACTGTGCCTTTTTCCAAAGATCATAGGACTCTTCCAGAGACGGACTTGCAAGGGCCTGATCCATGTATTCATCCACTTTTTCGTTGGAATATGGGGAATACTCTGCAAAGAAACTGTTCTGGGCTGTATGGTAAATATTGTAAAATTCCATTGGTGTGTGTGCGCCCCAGCCCCACATAAGAGGAGTTGACTGGGCTCTGTCATAAGCTGTATCCCAGCCTACGCCTTCAATGGATACCTGGATACCAAGCTCTTTTAACTGATTAGCTGTATCTGCTGCCAGCGCCTGACGGACAGAGTCACTGGCCGGGTACATTAATGTAAATCCAGCCTGAACGCCGTCTTTCTCACGGATCCCGTCTTTTCCCTCTGCCCAGCCAGCTTCCTCCAACAGTGCTTTTGCTGCTTCTGGATCATAGGATGTTTCAGACGCTTCATTGTACCATGGCATCTTATCGCAGACGCTGTAAGCAGGACTGCCGTATCCATTTAACACATGCTCGATCATTTCTTCCCGGTTAATGCCCAGGTTAATGGCTCTGCGCACGTTTACGTCACTGATAAAATCATTTCCTGCTGCCACACCGTCTGCTGTTATTGCACCAGAAGGAACGGTTGGAAGGTTAAATCCACGGTTATCTACTGTTTTAAATGCCAGCAGATCATAGCCTTCTACAGTCAGGTCAGAATAGGAAGCTGCTGTGTATGCAAGATCTGCTTCTCCCGCCTGGACTGTTGCAAAAGCTGCGTCCTCTTCCATAAACAGGACTGTAACCTGCTTCATTTTTGGTGCTTCCCCGTAATAATCCGGGTTTGCCTCAAAAATTACCTGCTGACCCTTGTCCCACTGTTTCATAATATAACGGCCGGAACCAATAGGGTTCTGTCCATAATCTGGTCCATAGGCATGTTCTGGAAGGATGCCTGTGATCGCCATGGTGTATGGCCAAATGGAATAAGGCCGTTTCATATGGAATACCACGGTAGTATCATCAGTGGCCTCTGCCTCATCCAGCATGGTAAAATCATTTACCGTACTGTTATCACGAAGTGTATTGTAAGTGAACGCCACATCCTCCGCTGTCAGCGCTTCCCCGTCTGTAAACTTCACATCCGGCCGGATCGTTACCGTCCATGTCATGCCATCCTCGGAAGTCTTCATGTCTGTAGCCAGATCATAACCAATGGTCAGGTCCTTATTTGTCACAGTCAGTGTACTTTGGATCAGCGGTTCATGCACATGTTCCCCCGCACCCCAGCCATAAACCGGATCAAAACCTGCCTCCGGCTCCGAAGACGGGCCCATGACTACGATAACAGAATCTTTCTCTGTACTTTCCGTCTGCACCGACCGGTCTGTCTGCGCCTTTACCTCTTCCGTCTGTTGACCGGATCCACTGTTTTGTTTTCCACAGCCTGCAGCACCTGCTGTCATCAGGACTGCCACCATTGCCAGTAAAACTCTCTTGCAGTTCTTTTTCACGTTTTTCGTTCTCCTTTTAAAACAAAACAGGAAGATATGACCCGCCTATCATATGACGTTCACACCTTCCTGGTAATGGTTACTTTTCAAAATTCAATTTTTATAAATTCCGCTTTTCCTGTTCGTCAGGAGAAATACCGGCTTCTGCCGGAAACTGCATAAAATTATAACACCTAAACAGCTGTGCGTCAATTAATTACTTTTCCGTTGCTCCCACCACTGCGTGCTGCATACACTTCAAACCAAAATCCATAATGATCAGCCAGATGACCAATGAAATTACAGAAGTAGTGATCTGACCTTCAACGCCATTACGTATTGCTATATAAACCCAGAGACACATTGCATTGGTAATATATGTAGTTCCCATTCCATAACCAAGTGTAATAACAACCCGCCACAAAAGAGCTGTTAAAAATGATACATTTTTGACCAGCAGCGGTATAAGAGAAACCCCTCCCAGAAAAGTTGTGCTCACAATTCCTAAAATGACAGATACCGTATTTCCAAATGTATTTGTAAAATATGTAAACAACCAGGTAGAAAAATGGGCGGAAAGAATCGCCAGTGCAGGAGCCGTCACTATCGTAAGAATCAGCTCCTTTACTTTATACTCAAGACCACTCATATAATCTTCCCGTTCAGCGTAATCCTTTATGGAAGAAGGAATGCGTAAAAATATTGTACTTAATATGCTGACAACCATTGGCTGGATAAATGCCATAAACGCCAGACGTATAAGATCTGTTATAAAGGAAGATGTGGTAATCAACGGGATTGAATCCTTATATTTCATTATTTTGCATATCATATCACTGATCTGCTTAGAAAAAGGAAGTACTCCCATCCAGGCTCCAAAAGCTGCGGACACATCTTTATCTGTAATAATAAGCTCCCGAAATGCTGCCACAAACATTACTACTACAATGATTGCCAAGATTTTGTATATCAATTTATCAACTAATTTTGACATTCTTTCTCCTCCGGCGTGTCATTCACTTTTACATCTGATCCGGCAACTTCATTGCTTCGTCCACTGTTGACATCCGTATGATTTTGTATCAAACAGCTTTGCAGACATACCGCCGGACTGAGCAGAAGCCTGCGGCCCCTGCTGCTAACTGCGGTCCAGAATATCAGCATATGCATTCAGACATTTGCATACACTGCTGACCGGTTCCATTGCATCCATGGTAGTCTGGGATACCTGCCTTACAGCCTGTCCGATTTCTTCATATCCATCATCCTGATAGGTTCCTCCTAATGCTTTTAATGAATTGTTTAAATCTCCAATTTCTGTAATAAGACGTCCCACCTGACTTTTAAGATCTTCTGCTAACTCTCTTGCCGCTGTAGATGAACCTTTTACAAACATACTATGACCTCCTTCTATCTGCTCATTCCCCGAAGTTCTTCCAGATCACTTTGTTCCCGTCTTGCCTTTAACACCAGCTCTCTTACAAGTTCTGCAGGCTGTTCCACAGCACTGTTCAATTGCAGGCATAACATATAAATAGTCTGTATGTTTTTTTTGGAAATATCATCCTGCAGCACACTTTCCGCACTTGATGCATCAGAGGCAAGCTGCCTTGATATTTTTTTGACATTTTCACAGAATTCTTCAAATTTTGTTCCAAACTTAATGATCTCACCCAGGTCTCTGTCCTGATCGCCTCTTGCCATTTTTTTTCCTTTCTACATTCATTCCTGCTGCGAAAGCAGATACGGTAAGAATGTCCTTGCAATTACTCCTCCATCGTAGTAAATTGCCTGCTGTGGAGACAATTCCTTTGTCATCTTGGCCTTTCCAAAATAATTCATGGAGCTGTCCTCATCCATCTGAAAACCAATTTTATTTACAAAATTTTCCAATTTTATAAAACGAAGCTTTTTCAACGGAAGTACGGAAGGCAGTAATATGAAATGAAAGATTCCTCGTTTCGGACCTTCTGTTGTCAGTTCACCGATATCATCGACTGCATTATACAATGTATCCTCCGGTTCTTCTGTATCTGTTTCCATGGTCATATTGACACCGTTTTCTCTTTGAGCAGAAAAATCATCAGTTGCAAATAACTTGTCAAACATAGATCCCATAGAATCCATCAATGCATCCGTGTTTACTGCTGCTTTCTGTCTTGTGCTGCCGGCAGCGGTCTTTTTATCCGGATAATAAGAAAATTCCAATGCCATATTATCAAATCCTAACCACAACACAAGTATATCTTCTTCCTTTTGGCATCTTCTTCTGGAATGCATCTCCTGATGAAGCTGCTCTACCGTCTGACAAATCTTTTCATAATCATCCAACAGGTAAATATTCTCTTCTTTTCCCATCTTACGCAGCAAAGATTCATATTTCAGATAAATATCATCCCCATTATCAGCCATTATATAGATCTTATAATGTTTTTGACGTTTAAAGCTTTCGATGCTATGAAATAAAATGCTTGCCTGTAAGTCTGTATTATCACCAATACTCATTATGTTTTGTCCGTAATTACGGCGAAGAGCAATACAGAAGCAGCGATCCAGATTAGAAGGAACACCCAGATGCAGCACCGGACGTTCTCCCAGTTCTTTCTCCTCATCAAATCTTTGAATCGCTGTCCAATCCGCCCTAACGCGACGGCTGCCATCTATAACAATCGGAGCTGCTTTCTTAGGGTATTCGTTAAAGATCCGGCCGCACATATAATCACGCATCTCGTCAGAAATATATATAACTTTTTCCTTATCTATACGGGTAACCCTTACCTTTTGACCGTCCCGGTTCTTTTCCTCAACAGCACGTCTGACTGTAACCTCACCTCTTGCCATCTGTTCGATTACAACATTTTTCGCATCTGCCATTGCCAAAGCCTCTTTGATCTCATGAACATCATCATTAGCCATAGCAAGTCGGACTGTTATCTGCATTCGTCCTGCTTCCGTCAATCCACGCAGACCAACACTTACTACCTGATCAGAAAATACACAGATCATGCCGGCCGCACGGGCTTCTTTCAAAAACTCTTCCAGTTTTACGGCATAGTCAGTTCCCTGGATCTGATTAGTCATAACATGAAACTCGTCAATTATGATAACAACCCGTGAAAGACTGTCTTTTCCGAAACGTTTCTTATAATCCACCAGATTTGCACAATCATTCGCCTTAAACAGCTCCAGCCTGCGTTTTAGTTCTGCACGCATATGATCAATAAATGCATACGAAAATTCCGAACTGGTATCCAAACCTATAAACTTAATGTGAGGAGGCGTGTTTTTTGTATAAAGATAAAATTCAACCATTTTATAATCTACAAGCCACAATTCTACATCTTCAGGCGTATAATTCATCATAATGGAATTGATCAGCATATGCAGCAGTGTAGACTTACCGGAACCGGCTCTTCCTGAAAGCAATGCATTGGCATAAATATCCACTGATCCAAGACGAATCTCTCCTATGCGGCCACGAGGCGTAACCGTAAGAGGCACTGTTATAAATTCAGTAGAATCCATCTGCCCCAACGGTCCGTCTTTATCAAAGATCGCCTCAAAATGATTGTCTATGTTCTTTCCTGCATCCAGCAAAGCTAACAGAGATCCCACATATTGATCCATTTTCATATGCATATCATTAATGAAAAACGGTCCACGGATCACATCAAAAACCAGCTGCCCTTCATTTTGGCCGCAGTAGATCGTTCCGTATTCATGGCGCTTGATTCCTGCAGCTTTCATCAGTTCTTCAAAATTGCTTTCATAAAAACTGCTTACAGTCAATAGAACACAAAGACCGCAGCGTTCACTGTTAAGCAGAAGCTTCTGCATTTTTTTCAGTCCGTTGTCACCCAATCCCTCCGGAAAGTCATTGATCAGCAGAAAAAGGAGGGGTATTTTTTCCTCTGCATCCTTATTATACTCATAAATATTGGCTTTTCCTCCAATGGTTCTGGACACTTCATCAATATAAGCCTCCAGCCAGCTTAATGTATCTGCAATGGCACTTTCAGTGGAGGAAACTGTCAGCATCTGATAACGGTTTTCAAAAAGATCGGTTTTTATCCCCTCTGCATAGGTGTCTACAAATTCTTCCAGCTTCCTTAATTCCCTAAGACTGCTTCCTGATCCTTTGTAATCCAGACAGGTAAACTGGTATCTGTATAATGGATACTGGCGGATAACCTGACATATAATCGAACGAATAAGAGCCTGTGCCTGATCTTTCTGCTGTTCATTCTCATAGACGATCCCCATTTTTACACTCTGTTCCAGATCAAAGAGGCATGGGCATTTTATCCGGCCATCTTCCCAGGCATTTCCCAATATTTTTCCAATCTGTCCTGCTGTCTCTTCCCCTGTTTCCAGATCTGCTGTCAGGTCTCCCAGATAAAGAAGGGTCTGTTCTGTTTCAGGCTGCACATAACTTTCCAAGTCCTGTTTCTGAAAATCAGAATGTATTTTTTTAATATCGGTATAAGAATCTGCATATTTTTCAAGATATGCAGACCATTCTTCTTTCTTTTCATCCAGCTGACCATTCACATCTGACAGCAGATCTCCATTGTGCTGTTTCAGGAAATCCAGACGATCCATCAGGTCATTATACTCATCCAGCTGTTTCTGTCTTAATCCCAAAAAGCGCTTCAGCCTGGTTGCAATGCTTTCATCAAAGACAGATGCTTTCAACTGATCGACCTCAGCCTGAGAAACCGGATGCTTCCACGGTTTGCGGATGCGCTCCAGCTTATGACCATATTTATCATAGATCACCTGCCAGATTTCTTTGATCTGACGTTCTTCTGCGGAAAGTTCCTTTTTTTTCTGTTCCAGCACTTCTATTTCTTCCAGATAGTTTTCCATCAGATCGATCTGTGATAAGCTATGTAATATTTTCATTTCTACTAACCTCCCTATTTTGAAAATATGGATTTAATGATTGCTATTACAACCACGATACCGATCACACCCGGCAGAACATACATAGCGATCTCTACAGCTGTTGTTACAACGCGGACCACCATATACAAAATGGCAGTAACTCCCACCGCTCCCGTTACGTAGGCAATTCCGGCTCCCACTCCTATCAGTATTGCATTCTCTGCATTTGTCAGCCATTTACTATAGGCGATTCCCAGAACGATCAGACCGGCCACAATCTGAGTGATGCCTCCCACAGACAACTTAAGCATCCAGTCACTGTGAAGTTCCAGTATGTGCGGAAACAGTAAAAAACGTACCATAAGAGATAAGATCACTACTTCTGCTCCAACGATAAGTGCCGGCGGGACAGCAAAAGTTCTTGATGACTTTTTTTCATATGTATCCTGTGGTTCGTCCTTAGGAATTTCCGGTATTGTTTCCAGACTGTAATCATAATAGAGGAAGCCGGCAAAACGGCTGTTTTTATAAAGAATATCAATCGGACTTTCTGCCATAGTACCCAGACCTTCTAAAGACTGACGCACTTCTTCTTCTCTGGCTCTGGTCCTTGCACCCCGCTCATAAATTCTGGCAACCAGCGTTTCTTCTCTTCCCGCCACATGATAATCTTTTCCGCCGCCAATACTGCGTACTTCTTTATCCAGATCATATTTTATTTTGTCTTTTCCATATACAACCATTTATCTTATCCTCAAAAGCTAATAATTCTCATACTGTATTCCGTAACCGGTACTTCTTCTCTCCATTTCGTACAATGTGGCCATTGATAAGAAGATACACATAAGAAGTCTCATAAGGGACGCCGGGAGTCCTAACGTGTTCATCCCTATTTCTACACATAAGGAAGCCAGCAGACTTCCCACCAGCGACGAAATAAGCACCGGCTGTGTGTCTAATACCGGTTCGCTGATGTATGTTTTTATGCCTGCAAGAAGCAAACCAACTATAATGATCGCTGCAAAACGAAGAATCATAAACAGGAAATCCAGTTTTACATAATCCCGATAGTCCAGAAGATTTCTGCTGTGATGTAAAACTGCAGCTTCACTGATCGCATCATTTAACTTATCTGCATTATCCACATTAATATAAACACCGCCTGTTTTCCCTGAAATCTTACTCATCAGTGAATTATCTGTCTTCCCAAGCCCCACTGAACTGATGGAGATACCTGCTTTAGCATATTTCTTTAAAAGACCATTTAACTTTGCTTTTGTAAAAAAATTTACATCTGTAGCATAGCCATCTGAAAACAAGATCACTCTCCCGTTTTCGCCTGGGTCGGTTACCCCATTTTCAATATCTTCATAAAGCTTATCTAACGTTGCCCTGATTCCTGTTCCGCCTTCCGGCGCATCCATTTGAAATTCTGTTCCTTTTGAAACAGGATCCATAGGCCGCACAAGTTTACTTTCGGCTGAAAAACTGTATACTGCAAAGGGAAAATCCTGATCTTTTCCCGAAATAACATTTTGTATTGCCTCATATCTCTGATTCTGCGGATCTGAACGCTCCATGGAACCGGAACTGTCCATTAAAAATATATATGAGGTCGGTTCTGCATTTTTACTTTTTCCATTCAGCTCATATAAAAATTCCAGAAACATGGATGCAGCAAAAATGGCTGCACATAAAATAATACAACGCAGAACAATATCCCGGTAACCTGTTGTTGCATGATACATGGCTGCAACGATAACTGTACTTCCGATCACTACAAATACAGCCAACACCAAAAAATAAATACCGATCAATGGGATCATGGGAATCCGGTCCTGCAGTGAATTATAAATGATCTCACCTAATATAAAATATATAATACCTGTAAGGATGGTTCCTATCAGCATAGATTTTGATATACGCATTTTTTCTTCCTTTTTTTTGTTAGAATTATAGTAACTGTTCAGTAGGTCTGCGCACTTGCTGCGCTGACCGTAAGAAAACATAGG
>CAVIPV010000060.1:0-6472 GCA_963644495.1 Prevotella sp.
CCAGGGCGGATTTGGGACTTTCACCCGTTAGAAACGTGCGCCGCAAGGCGCACTGCGAAAAAGAGCAGTAAAACCAGCTCAATGCTCAGGTTTTACTGCTCTTTTTATATTATCAATTATTATATCGTAAACTCATGAACCCCGCGCTTTCGCGCTCTACTGCCTGCTTACGCAGGCGGTTCATTCGTTAATAGCTTGAAAAAAACAAATGTCTGCTACGCAGCCGCTTGTTTTTTTCTGCGCTCATTATACTATTCGCTCTTTTTCTGTACCTTCTGTATCAGCTTCTCCACGCCCCCAAGGTAATGGTCTGCAATGGCCTGTTCCACCTGTGCGGGACTGCCGGTTTTGCAGGCATTTAACAGCTTTTCGTGGATGAGATACTGACGTTTGATCACCTGTTCGCTGTCTACTTCCATGTTGTACCCCGTTACAATATTTCCGTAGTTTAAGTCTTCCCAGGCCTTCTTCAGGCGCTTGAAACTTACCAGATCCAGGATCACTTCATGGAACTCATTGTCCAGTTCAAATACTTTGCGGTATTCTTCTTTGTGTAGCAGTTTCATCTGCCCTAAAATGTGTCCCATTTTTTCAAGGGACTCTTTGGGAAATGGACCGTTATGCAGCCGCACTGCCATCATCTCATAGTTAGCCCGCATGTAGTAGATCTCGTAAATATCATCCATGCCTATATGCCTTACGGAGCAGCCTACATTTCTGGAATATTCCACCATGCCTTCCTGCTCTAACTGGCGCAGTGCTTCCCGCACCGGGCCGCGGCTGATACCAAATTCCGATGCCAGTTCCTGCTCTACGATCTTATCTCCCGGCTTCATATCGCCGTTTAAGATCTTCATTCTGATCTCATCTGCTACATTTTCCCTTAAAGTCCGATAATCAAGCTTTCCCATAATACCCTTAAGTTCCTTAAAAATCTTTCGTCACTGTTATAACCATTTATACCAACATCTGTTGTGGGTTATTTTACCATAACGCGTTAAACAAGTAAAGTCCTGTCTTTTTGGTTATTTTACTGCTTATCTTTTCTGTTCTCTCTTAGCGATCTCAGGAAGGATCAGTCCCAGAGCGGTCAGTACAACAGGAGTGATCACATTTAACGCAAAGGTAAATGGATTCTTGTCATACATACCAAGGAGACAGCTGGCTGCGGTCACAATAAAACACCAGATCCCGAAGAACTTGGCTACTGCCTGGTTCTTTACGAAACGGTATTCTGCCGGAATGCGGTCGATGGCATTTCTTAATGCAACATAGGCTACAAATACCCATAAATAACGCATCGGCATACATACGGAGTTTAATTTGGTCAGCTGACGGAGAACGGCTGCTGCGCCAGGTACAAAGGACTGTACCAGGATAATAGCACCGGAAAGTACAACTACCATCTTAATACCATTGCTGTAAACGCCGTATTTATTTTTCTTCTTCAGTGCAGATGGGATGAACTGCTGGGTATTCTCATTATCAAGAAGCATACGCAGCGGTGCATCTATACTTAATACCAGAACAGAGAACTGGCTGATCACGTTACATAAAGCATAGATGACCAGGAAAGTATCGCCTAAATGATAATACTGTCCCAGCTTCTGGAATGCCCAGTAAGAGCCATTTGCTACATAAGTATTGAAAGTTTTCTCACTGCTGTTGATCACAGCCGGATCAAACATACGGCCCATAGCCAGAGTTCCAAGGATCGCACATACAACTACCATTCCAGCCAGTGCGATCATTCCCTTCGGGAAGCCCTTACTTGGATTTTCTACCTTGTTTACATAAGGGGAGATTTTTTCACATCCACCCACTGCAAATACCAGGATAGAAATAGAGGTAACATATCCCAGATTAAACTGCGGGATCAGGTTTCTAAGTGAAAAATCTACATGTGTGTATTCTGCAGTTGGATTAATAGCAGGTGCAGCAAACATCATGACAATGTAAAGCAGTGACATAACAAATGTGGTAGTTCCTGCTAAAGTCAGCATTTTCTTTAATGGGTTCAAACCTCTGCTGGCTATATAGCATCCAACGAGGAACACGACCAGTGTTGCCACCTGGATCATATGGGTCGGCAGAGTATCATAGGTTTCCGCATTGCGGAAGATCGCCCAGCTTAAAGCCTTTAAGCCGCCGCTGGATTTGCTGGCAATATAGGTAATATGACATGCCCAGTAGGTCCAGCCTGCATAATAAGCTAACTTTGGTCCGGTGGTTTCATAGATCCAGCCGCTGACACCGCCGCCGGTTGCCTTAAAAGCAGAACCCAGTTCACCTACCATCAGTGCGTATGGGATGAAATACAGGGCAAACATCAGTAACCAGCTGAAAATGACCTGGACGCCGTTAAAATAAACAAAGCCATTTAAAATGTTGCCGAATCCCCATACAGTTGAGAATGCCATTAACGCAAGGGCACTCCATGAGATCTTGTTTTTGTCTGACATACCGTTTCTCCTTTTCTTTTATCATATGTTTTTCAATTTTCAGGACCATTATAGTTTACCTGTAATTTCGTTGATTGTAAATAGTTAATTGTAGATTGTTGACAATCCATGTCCCTTTCCTACTTTTTTTTATCATATTCTTCCCTTTCCTTGAAAATAAAGGCAGGAAAAAGTAAAATCAAACTAGCTTTTCATATATTTATTCATCATATCTCAGGAGGATATATCATATGACACATGAAGAATTAAAAGCAAAACTGACAGAATGGAGACATTACCTCCATGCACATCCTGAAACTGCCTTTGAAGAAACAAATACAGCTGCTTTTGTTGCTGAAAAATTAAAAGAAATGGGACTTACCGTTCATGAGCATATTGGCGGCACCGGCGTTGTTGCTGACCTGAAAGTAGGTGACGGTCCGGAGGTGATCGGCCTGCGTGCAGATATGGACGCTATTAATCTGAAAGAAACCACAGGACTTCCTTATCAGTCCCAGAATCCAGGAAAAATGCATGGCTGCGGCCATGACGGCCATACCACTGCTTTACTTGGCGCCATGCTCTTACTTTCTGAGCGCCGCAATTTCAACGGCACTGTACGCTGTGTCTTCCAGCCTGCAGAAGAGCCAGGAAAAGGCTCCAAGGCCATGATCGATGATGGTCTTTTAGAGAAATATCCAATGGATGAGATCTACGGCATCCACAACACTCCATTCCTTCCAGAAGGGGAACTGCATACAAAAACCGGCGGCATTATGGCAAGTGAAGATAACTTCTGCATTAAGATCAAAGGAAAAGGCTTCCACGCTTCCAGCCCGCATATGGGAATCGACCCATTAGTAACTGCTTCCCAGATCATCCTGGCGCTGCAGACCATTGTTTCCAGAAATGCTTCCCCGTTAGATGCAGCTGTTGTCTCCTGCACCGAACTTTTTACAGACGGAGCCCACAATGCTGTTCCATCTAACGTAGAGATCTTAGGCGATACCAGAAGCTGCACACCGGAAGTACAGCAGCTGATCGAGGACCGCATGCGCGCCATCTGTGAAGATACCTGCCGCATGAACGGTGCAGAATGCGAATTTACCTACACCCATGAATTTGCACCTACTGTCAACTGGGACAAATGTGTCCAGACTGCTGTAAAAGCAGCTACCGCTGTTGTAGGCGCTGATAAGGTAAATACAAACTGCGTGACCTGGATGGCTTCCGAAGACTTTGGTACATTCTTAACAAAGATCCCAGGCTGCTTCTTATTCCTCGGAAGCGGAAAATGCAAGAAAACCTCTGACAACATTATGTGCCACAACTCCCAATATGACTACAATGACGATATACTGGTAACTGGCGCAGAGTTCTTTGCAGAGCTGATTGCGGAGAGACTGCCGGTAAAAAAATAACCTGCTGCAGATGAGCACATCATTCTTATAAAAAATATCCTTATAAAAAATGTACCATGGGCATATGAGACATCGTCCATGGTACATTTTTTCGTTTAAATATGATTTGCTACTTCAAAAGCATCCCAGATGGCATACATGATATTAGAAACCTTTCTGGCATCACCTAATTCATATATTTCACTAATCTGGTCTTTTAATTCTTCATACAGCGTATTTTCACTCTTATAGCCAACGCATAAGACCACATCATCCACTGGAAGCTTCTGTTCCTTCTGGTCAACATCCAGCACCAGCTCACCTTTTGTAAACTCTTTTGCTTTTGCTCCGGTAATGATCTTCACACCATGGAATGGTAACAGTCTTTCAAGCATTTCCTTATTAGCACTGCATAAAGGCCCATTTACTGCCATGATCTTATCTAAAGCCTCTATCAGTGTTACATTTTTTCCCTTCATGGCCAGATCCAGTGCCAGTTCACAGCCTACCAGTCCTGCTCCGATCACAGCAATGTTGGATCCTGTTTTTTTTCTGTTTAGAAGCACATCTTCTGCTGCATAAACATGCTCATCATCACCCAGAGAAAACAATTTTGGCCTTGAACCGGTAGCAATAATAACTGCATCCCCATTCTCTTTCTGCACATCACCAGCCTGTACTTTTGTATTCAGATGTACATCTACCTTTAATCTGGCAAGTTCCTGTTCATACCATCTTGCAAGGGCCAGGTCGTCTTCTTTAAAATCAGGAGCACCTCCCGGGATCAGATTGCCTCCCAGCTTTGCACCGGCTTCATAAAGATGTACTTCATGACCTCTCTCTGCCAGAACTCTGGCTGCTTCACATCCAGCTGGTCCTCCGCCCACAATCAGGACTTTCTTTTTCCTGACAATAGGATTTAATTTATTGATCCGCTCTTTTCCTGCCTGTGGGTTTACAGCACAGTTGATCATGGAATAAGCCTGGATTCTTCCCATACAGCCTTCCTGACAGGAAATGCACGGACGGATCTGTGAACATTTTCCCATACGGATCTTATTTACAATATCCGGATCTGCCAGTGTAGGTCTTCCAAGACTGATGATATCACAGCCCCCCTCTTCCAGACATTCTAATGCCAGATCCGGATCATCTACTCTTCCTGCCATGATGACCGGTACAGAGACATTTTCTTTTACGATCCGTGAAAACGTCCTGTATGGAGCCTTTTCCATATACATCGGCGGGTGGTTCCACCACCATGCGTCATAGGTTCCTGCGTCTACATCCAGAGCGTCATATCCATACTTTTCCAACAATTTTGCTGCTTCTATGCCTTCTTCAATATCCCGGCCCTTTTCTTCAAAAACTTCTCCTGGAAGAGCACCTTCTCTCCAGTCCTTGATCATAGATTTCAGTGAATATCTAAGGGCCACTGGAAAATCCCATCCACAGGTTCTGGCGATCTCTTCCCTGATCTCTTTTGCAAATCTTAAGCGGTTCTCCAGGGTGCCGCCATATTCATCGGTCCTGTGATTGAAAAAGGAGATGGCAAACTGGTCAAGGAGATAGCCTTCATGTACCGCATGGATCTCTACGCCATCAAAACCTGCACGTTTTGCATTATACGCGCCTTTTCCAAAGCTTTTTACGATCTCATGAATCTCGTCAACCGTAAGAGGTCTGCAGATCTTATCCAGCCAACGGTGTGGGATCGCAGACGCTGACACTGGAGGAAACTCTCCCAGATTTGTAGGAATCGTAACTCTTCCAAAGCCGCCGCTCATCTGAAGAAAGATCTTACTGCCATACGCATGGACCCGCTCCGTCATTTCACGGCTTGTACGTACAAACTGGACCGGATTATAGGTGCTGTTTGGAGTATTTGGAAAAGACGGTTTTTCAATCTCCGTATCGCTGAAGGTCACTCCGGTGATGATCAGTCCGATCCCGCCTTTTGCTCTTCTTGTATAATAATCAATTCCTCTCTGGTTCCATCCGCCTTCACAGTCTCCCAGTCCCAGCGGTCCCATAGGCGCCATTGCATAGCGGTTAGGAAGCTCCAGAGTTCCAATTTTTACTTTTGAAAACAATTTTTCATATTTCATAGTATTCTGTCCTCTTCTTTAATGAAGATCCACTTTTGAATCTGTTTCTGCAGCCATCTGCTGCCAGTGTTCCATTCTCTTCTTCAATTCAGCCTTACTTTCCTCATCCTCCCGAAACGCGATCGGTACCCAGGGCATTTCTTCCAGAGCCGTTACCACTTCATTGATCTTCTGGAACGGGATCGCGATCATTTTAAGGCCAGCCGGATAGATCTTTCTTCGTTTCAGTCCGTGATAGAAACCGGTTGTAATATGATTTACTTTACCGGAGATCACCGGATACGCATACATCCATGAACAGCTGATAACCGGAGAAGACTTGGATTCCCAAAAATCTCCGCTGATATAGCTGGTAGCCCGGGCCAGTATTTCTGCAGATCTTAAGTCCGCAACACACATAATAAGATCCGGGGCAAAATCACATTCACTGACTCTGGCAAACTGGACGTAATTAACCGTTCCCGGAACGATCACCGGCATCTCCTGGTAAAGCTTGCGGCATCCTGACGGCGTTTTATAGACC
>CAVIPV010000060.1:6482-15659 GCA_963644495.1 Prevotella sp.
CCTCAAAGTCATATCCCGCCTGACCGCTGGCTGTAACTGGTGGTTTTGGTATCATGCCAAGAGCCATCCGCCCATAACATGCATCATCGTCTTTTGTAATATAAAATGTGCCGGAATGCTGCTGCGCATAGGAAACATACTGGCAGAATGCAGATTTCTCTCCTTCATAATGCTTCACATTTTCCGGTTTACAGACATGATATTTCAGTGCAATGGCCGGATAAGGCATATCCAATTTTTCAAACAGGTCTTTTGCTTTCTGACTTAACATCGTCTCATCTCCTATAAACATTACAGGCAGATCCTGTTTTCAGGACCCGCCTGTGCCAATCCTTATTTACTGGATCGTGTATACATTTGCAGCATTCTCAATTGCTTCATCTGTTAATTCCTGTCCAATACCAGGCAAATCCGGTACGTCAAACTCTCCATTTACAGGCATATAATCATACTTGCATAATTCTCTCATTTCTTTCTTAAGAGCACCTTCATGAACCTCGTGGATCAGGAAGTTCGGGATAACTGCCTCTACCTGTAGAGCTGCTGCTGTAGAAATCGGACCGCCGCATACATGGATCTGTACGGCTGCATCATAAATGTTAGCCATATCACAGATCTTCTTTGTTTCGCTAACGCCGCCGCAAAGGGTTAGGTCTGGCTGTACTACCTGAAGGACATGCTGCTCAAGAAATTCTCTGAAGCCCCATCTTGTGTAGATACGCTCACCACTTGCAAGAGCCAGTCTTGGCAGAGCCTTATGGATCTCCAGCATGTTTCCTACATTCAGAGGATTGCATGGTTCTTCCAGATAATAGATATTTAATGGCTCCAGACACTCACCTAACTGGATTCCTGTATTCATGTCTGGATAGGAATGGGTTTCAATGATGATATCCAGGTCATCGCCTCCTGCTTTGCGGATCGCTTCTGTACGGCTGTAAATGGTATCCAGCATTTTGTGATTTAATTTGCCTCTCATCCTCCAGTTTGGATTGCTGGCCTCACGGGCCCATTTGCCTTCGTCGGTCACGCCCATTGGGTCAACCTTTACAGCTGTATAACCATCTTTTAATGCATCCTCAGCAGCCTTTGCATAATCATCTGAATCCGTCAGGAAAAGATGTTTCGGGCCCCAGCCAAACTGAATCTGGCTTGCATAAGCACGGATCTTATCTCTGGTCTTGCCTCCTAAAAGTTCATATACAGGAACTCCCAGTGCCTTTCCTTTAATATCCCAAAGTGCTGTATCGATGGCGCTGACACCTGCATTGATAACGGTTCCTCCGCCCATTCCCCAGAATGTGGAACGGAAGATCATTTCCCAGATGGACTCGATCTTCATTGGGTCTTTTCCAATGATCAGCGCACCAAAGTCTCTGGCAATGCCAACGCCTGCATAATGTGCTTTGCCATATGACAGTCCAACTTCTCCAAATCCGCTGATGCCTGCATCTGTATTTACTCTTACGCAGATAACAGCTCCCATTACATTTGGTTTACACTCGATCACATCTACACTTGTAATTTTCATTTTTAATCTTTCTCCTTTTATTTGTCTTCAGGCGAACAGCTAAAAGGCTACATGTGTACTCAGTTACTTGTTATACAAGTATAATAGTCAAATTGGTCATTGATGTCAAGTGACACAATGACCAATTTAAGACCTGAAATTTTGTGGATCATTTATAATACGACTTGCTTCTCTTACGTGATTCATCTAACGCCTTGCGGCATTTTTCAAGATTTTTTTCCTTTATTCCCTTGTACAGATCCTTATGATGTTCAATTACATACTGAAGACTTCCGTTTACCTTCACACTCTCTTCCACATTCTGTTTAATAATATGGTCAAGAAGGGCGTCAATGGCATTGTATATCATGATCAGCAGCATATTGTGGGACATATAGCCGATGATCCGGTGAAACCGGGTATCTGCTTCATGAAAATCCTGCATATTATTCTGCTGTGCATACAGATTCAGCTTTTCATAACACTGGTCCAGTTCCTTTATGTCTTTTTCGGAGATTCCCCGCTCAAAGGCAAATTCAATGCTTCCAAGCTGAAAAAGATAGCGCAGGTCATTCAGGTCATTTTCATCCCACTGGATCAGATTGGCACTGTAAAGTTCCTTCATATATGTACCCATATTAAATTCTTTCACAAAGGTACCTTCTCCTACTCTTGTTTCTGTGATTCCTAAGGTATTCGCCTTTTTGATTGCCGTACGAAGGCTCATACGGCTGACGCCTAACTGTGCCGAAAGCTCTGTTTCAGAAGGTATCTTCTCACCGGCTTTCCACTCTCCTGTTGTAATCTGCTCTTTTAAATAATCAAAAATCTGATCCGATAAGTTGGATCTTACAAACTTTGCCATACTTGTTCTCTCCTGCCTTTTATCTATCTAAATTTTATACCATCACTCCTCTGCCTGTCAACCAGTCTAACAGGAAAGAAAATATGGTGAAACAATAAAAAAGGATTTAAAAAGCAGGCCACTTTGTATGGCCTGCCTTTGATCATGCAATATCTGTTACGGAATCTGTATGTACTTTGCCTGATTTATTTCTGAAATATGCATAAATAGAACCAATTAAAATAACAACGACCGTTACGATCACAATAAGAGGTGTCAGATTGCGGGCTGATAAATAAATCAGCCAGAACTGTGCTACAAATCCAACTGTGACAATTGCATAGTATACTGCATTTGGAATATGCATGGTTGAATGTTCCCATGCCTCTTTATATCTGGTTGGAAGTAAAAATGCAGCTGCAACCAGTAAAAGACGGCTGATATATCCGATGAGTACTACATTGTTGGTAATGGTTTTAATATTAAAGTTAAGCAGGATTGGCAGAATACCTACTACATAGATAGCACCCATGATAACAATCGGCGCGCCATGCTTGTTGGTTTTGCTGATCACATCCGGAAACCATCCATCCTGTGCTCCCCGAAGGATCGGCCTTGCGCGTACCGTAAAAGAGGAGTTTAAAGTACTTGCCAGAGCAAATATTGGTCCAAGTATGATAAATACTGCAAAAAGCGGTCCTGGAAGCAGCTCTTTTGCTACCAGAGTTAATGGTTTTCCTGCTACGGTTTCCAATGGAAGCACACCAGTTGCTGCAATACCTACCAGCATATAGACCACAGCAATCACACAGGTTGTGACAATAATAGACCTTGGGATATCCCTCTTTGGATTTTCAGCGTCACTTGCAAAATTGATGATGGAATACTGCCCTACTGTAGAATAACTGAGCATGACCATTGCATCAAAAAATCCCTTCAGGCCATTTGTCATAAATTCTGGATTTTCAATTGAAAAGAATCCGGTTCTTACATGTAATAATCCGATCACGCCAAAGGCGATCAGGGCAAATACAAGGAAATAAGTCAAAAACTTCTGTACTTTTGCCATCATATTTACGCCGCAGAGATTACATGCAAAGAAAAATGTTACTGTGATAACTGCTACAACTCTTACATTCATCTGTGGAAATAAGGAATTCACATAAGTTCCCATGGAAGTTCCCATAAGTCCAAGACTTAAACACTGTGTTATATAAGTGGAAACATAAATACCACCTACCAGTTTTCCAAGCATGGATGTTGCAATTGTATATTCGCCACCCTTTAAGATCAGGGCGCTGCTTAAAAATACATATGGGATAATGGTTAAAAATCCAAGTAATACAGCCGCTCCATATGACAGCCACGCTGAATTACCTGTTGCACTGATTGCCGGACCAATAACGGTTACAACACCGGCACCAATTACCTGACCTGTCGCTATAAAGATCAATGTAGCCAGGTCCAGCTTTTTCTCTTTTGCCTGTGTACTCATATCTATTCCTTTCACAATAGAAATTGTAAAGTACACTGTTTGTCTTTTACCTGTTTACCTGTATAACAAGTCTACATCTTTTATCTTTTCTTGTCAAGTATCAACTTGATCCTTAACTACTTTTTAATTTTTCAGCAGCTCCTCCATAGTATGCCAACCTAAAACCGCACATTTTACTCTTGCCGGCATATGGGAAATATCCTGTAATGCACCTGCTTCTTCCAGGGCATCCATATCTTCGCCCGTTGCATTTCCCTTGATCATCTTTAAAAAGCTTTCTGCCAGTTTTATGGCTTCTTCTTTCTTTTTGCCAATGATCAGATCCAGCATAATGTCTGCAGATGCCTGGGAAATGGCGCAGCCATCGCCTACGAAACCGCCGTCTTTGATAATGCCGTCCTCTACTTTTAACTTCAGCCAGATGTGGTCGCCGCAGCTGGGGTTTAAGCCTTCTAATACCAGATTGGCATCCGGGATATCCTCTTTATGGACCGGGTGCAGATTGTGGTCCGTTAATATTTCATTGTAAAAATTTCTACTCTCCATAACCCATTCTCCTTCTTACCGTCTCCATGCTTTCTACAAAAGCATCGATCTCTTCTTCTGTATTATAGAAGAAAAGGCTGGCTCTTGTGGTAGAAGATACGCCCAGATATTCCATCAAAGGCTGTGCGCAGTGGTGTCCGGCCCGGACTGCGATCCCGTCTGCGTCTAAAATGGCGCTTACATCATGGGGATGTACGCCGTCTATGGTAAAAGTAAGGATACCGCAGTGTTCCTCTGCCTTTTCGGAACCTAATACATGGACATGTGGGATCTTTTTAAGGCCTTCTAAGGCTCTGGCCGTCAAAGCTTCTTCCCGGCTCTTAATTTCATCAAAACCGACCTGCTGCAGATATTCAATGGCAGCTTTTAATCCCCATGCACCTGCTGCATTAACAGTTCCTGCCTCAAATTTATGAGGCAATGGAGCAAATACAGCCCCTGTACGGCTGACAGAATCGATCATCTCTCCGCCTGTAAGGAATGGTGGCATTTCTTCTAACAGCTCTTTCTTTCCATAGAGAACGCCGATCCCCATAGGTCCCATTAATTTATGACCGGAAAATGCCATAAAATCTACATCTAATTCTTTTACATTAATTGGCATATGAGGCGCGCTCTGGGCTGCATCCATAACTACTACGGCGCCATGCTTTCTGGCCAATTTTACGATTTTTTCAATAGGAGCAGTCCGGCCCAGTACATTAGATACCTGGGCAATGGCTACCAGACGTGTTTTGTCTGTAATGGCATTTTCCAGTGTTTCATCACTTAAAAAGCCGGTCTGGTCACATTCCAGGAATTTAAGTTCTGCACCGGTCTGACGACATACCATCTGCCATGGGAGCAGGTTGCTGTGATGCTCCATAATGCTTACCAGCACCTCATCACCTGGTTTTAAATGGTTCAGGCCATAGCTGTAAGCCACCAGATTTAAGCCTTCTGTAGTATTTCTGGTGAAAATGATCTCCTCTGTGCTTTCTGCACCGATAAATTTGCGTACCGTCTCTCTTGCCTCTTCGTAGCAGTCTGTGGCTTCTACGCTTAACTCATAAAGGCCTCTTAATGGGTTTGCGTTGTATTTCTCATAAAACTGGGCCTCTGCCTGGATCACTGCCTCCGGTCTCTGGGATGTGGCTGCATTGTCCAGGTAGACCACCTTATTACTTTCCAGAAGAGGAAAATCTTTTCTGTATGGGTTGCTGCTCATGTTATTCCTCCTCTAAATAGTCCTGTACCAGCTTTTCCAGTTCTTCATCACCGATCTTCTGGCAGACTGCATCGATCCTTGCTCTGGCGATCATCTTGCTGGCGCTTTCTGCGCGCATGCCTCTGGAAGACAGGTAGAACAGCATTTCCTCATCTAACTGACCAATAGAAGCACCGTGGTTTCCTTCTACATCTTCCTCTGCACAAAGGATCAGCGGGATAGTCTGGTTGACCACATTGTCTCCCATAAGGAGAACATCTTCCTTTTCATCTCCCTTGGAACCAGCAGAACCATTCTTAAAATCAATGGTGCCGCGGAACAGCTTAAATGCCTGATCATCTAGAATGCCGTCTGCGTTCATTTCGCTGACTGTCTTTTTGCCTTTGTGGACAGCCACATAGTTCATATCATAGCGCTGGCTGTCTTTTCCCTGATAACCGATATCTGCTTTAAAATGGCTTTCTTTACCTTTCAGATCTGCCATGCAGCCGGAATAGGTCTTGCTGCTTCCTAAAAACAGCTGTAAAACCTCAAACTGTGCGCCATCTTCACATTCTGCGCCAATATCATTTAATAATGTATAGTCTTTTCCCAACAGCTGCACCTGTACCAGACGGACTTTTGCGCCTTTTTCAATGTGAAGTTTTGTCTGGATCGCAGCCAGACCGGAAGCTGTTTTTTCTGGGGAAGTGTAGTCCATAAGGACGTTTACCTCTTCTCCCTCTTTTGCCAGGATTTCCACTTTCTGGAAGCTCTTCTTTCCTTCTTTGCAGGAGAAATGAAGGCGTACCGGCTCTGTTTTTGTTCCGGTCTTTTCACTGCTCTTTATGAAAATGGGACTGGAACCTGCCATTTCACCTAAGCGGTCCATATCAGCGCCCATTCCTGTGGGAATGCCTGAAAAGTCTGCCTCTGCCTGTTCGTCTGCTGTTTTTGCAGCTTCAGCCCTTACTGTTTCTACCTGGCAGACATCTCCTGCTTCTATATCCTTTAACTTACTTTCATTCATTTTCAGCCAGTTCCATGTTCTGGAAGGAAGGCTGTTTACTGTCATATCAAGTCCCTGACCCATATGGGGGACCTCCTTTCCACTACCAAATACCCATTTGCTTAACCAATGCTTCCCTTCATCTCCAGACGGATCAGGTTGTTCATCTCCACTGCATACTCCAGAGGAAGCTCCTTGGAAACATTATCTGCAAATCCGCTGACGATCATAGCACGGGCATCTTCTTCGCTTAAACCTCTGGACATGAGATAAAAAACTGCTTCATCGCTGATACGTCCGATCCGGGCCTCATGACCGATATCTGCGTCTTTGGTACGGATATCCATAGCCGGAATAGTATCAGATCTGGAAATGGAATCCAGCATCAGGGACTGGCAGGAAACGGAAGAACGGCTGTTTTTCGCCTCTTTGGTAACGGAAACAGAGCTTCTGAAGGTGCTGACACCGCCGTCCTTTGAAATGGAACGGGTATTCATAAAGGAAGAGGTATCAGGTGCTGCATGGACCACCTTGGCACCTGTATCCAGGTCTTGGCCTTTTCCTGCAAAGGTAATGCCTGTAAATTCCATTCTCGCGCCCCGGCCCTTTAAAATGCTCATTGGGTACAGATAGGAAACATGGGAACCAAAGGAACCGGATACCCATTCGATCACACCGCCTTCTTCTACCTGGGCACGTTTGGTGTTCAGGTTGTACATGTTCTTGGACCAGTTTTCAATGGTGGAATAACGCAGTCTTGCATTTTTTCCTACAAACAGCTCTACACAGCCTGCGTGAAGGTTTGCCACGTTATATTTCGGTGCGGAACAGCCTTCGATGAAATGAAGATCTGCGCCTTCGTCTACAATGATCAGTGTATGCTCAAACTGTCCGGCGCCAGGTGCATTTAACCGGAAATAGGACTGCAGGGGGATCTCTACAGATACATGAGGTGGTACGTATACAAAGGAACCGCCGGACCAGACTGCTCCGTGAAGAGCGGCAAATTTATGGTCTGTGGGCTTTACCAGTTTCATAAAATGCTTTCTTACCATATCTGCATAAGGACCAGTCAGCGCGCTTTCCATATCTGTGTATACAACACCCTGTTCTTCCACTTCCTTGCGCACATTGTGGTAAACCAGCTCGGAATCGTACTGGGCGCCTACGCCAGCCAGTGATTTGCGCTCTGCCTGTGGAATTCCCAGACGTTCAAAGGTGTCCTTGATGTCCTGTGGGACTTCGGACCATTTTGCAGTCATCTTTGTATTTGGACGGACATAGGTGGCGATATTGGACATATCCAGTCCTTCAATAGAAGGGCCCCAGTCCGGCACTTTCATTTCATTGTAGATCTGAAGAGACTGAAGACGGAACAGCTCCATCCATGCCGGATCATGCTTTTCCTTGGAGATCTTCTCTACGATCTCCGGTGTCAGACCCGCCTGGATCCTGTAGGCGTCTTTTTCTTCATCTTTAATATCATAAATACTTCTGTCTATATCATTGATCTGTGTTTTTTCTTCCATATGCTTATGATTTCCTTTCCGGAAACGATTTTATTTAATAAATTCCTCAAATCCAGTTTCATTGATCTGGTCTACTAAGGAGCCGTCTCCTGTTTTAACGATCTTTCCTTCTACCATTACATGGGTATAATCTACATGAAGAGCTTCCAGGATACGGGTGCTGTGGGTGATGATCAGCAGGGAACCGTTTCTGTCTTTCTGGTACTCTTCCACGCCCTTGGAAACAGTGCGGACTGCGTCTACGTCCAGACCGGAGTCTGTTTCATCTAAGATCGCCAGGTTTGGCTTTAACATAAGCATCTGCAGGATCTCAGCCTTTTTCTTCTCGCCACCGGAAAAACCAACGTTCAGATCACGCTCTGCATAAGACGGGTCCATCTGAAGCAGCTCCATAGCCTTTGCCAGCTCTTTTCTGAAGTCCCAGAGGCGGATGCGCTCTCCTCTTCTCTGCTCTAAGGCACTGCGGATAAAAGAACTTAAAGACAGTCCCGGTACTTCCAGCGGGCTCTGGAAAGATAAGAACATGCCGTCTTTTGCTCTCTTATCTACCGGCTCTTCATTGATCTGTTTGCCCTGAAACCAGACCTCGCCGCCTGTAAGCTGGTATCTTGGATTTCCCATTAATGCATAGCCCAAAGTGGACTTACCAGCGCCATTTGGCCCCATTAATACATGGGTCTCTCCTTTTCCGATTTTTAAATCAACTCCGTGAAGGATCTCTTTATCTTCTACATTTACAAATAACTGTTTTACATCCAGTAATTCCTTTGCCATGACCGTACTTCCTTTCTCATTTTACAGGCTTTTATAAACCTACTTCCAAAATTGGTTTATTTAGCATATTTATGATAGTATTATAAACCTAGTTTGTCAATAGGTATTATCCTGAATTATTCACCATGCTATTTTCAGCCCAGGTGGTAACCCGGGGCCCGCTCAAATTTTGTCATTTGACCAAGTGAAGCCGAGCTTCCTCCCAAAAAGGGCATAGTTATCCTGTTGATGGTCAATTGACGGATTCGATAGTCATGGTTCACGTATGGCGGCAAGGCCGCCGT
>CAVIPV010000061.1:0-10070 GCA_963644495.1 Prevotella sp.
CTTGTCTAAAGGTTTACAGGTAATAAGCAGGTTAAGCATAAATGGTGCTGAACCAAGTACCATACCAAAGATCGCCACACTGAAGAAGGAAGCAGTCATATTGGAACTTCCCAGATCAACTCCAAGAGCGGTTGCCACGATATCTGCCATCCAAAGCTCAAAATCTGCTGAACCGATCACACCTGAACGCATCCACGTAACAGCCGGACCAAGTACTGAGATCATGGCCAAAACCACAACAATAACGGAAAATGACGGGCCAATGGTGCCGATGATACTGGACTTCATGGCATCCTGGATCTCTTCCTTTGAAAACATCTGATGCTTTTTGTTGAACATAAGTGCATTGTGCAAAAACAGTATGGCCTGCACAATAACGATTGAGATCAGTATGATCGCAAACGGCAATACGACTTTGTTTACCTCTGCTATAACATTCATCTAATCTTCCCCCTTCTTTTGTTTTATGCACTCCCGGAAAACTTCCGGGACTACTTTCTCTTCGGGTGCTGCATTTATTCAGTTTTCTATACTGCGTAGACGGTCAGTTCCGTTCCTGCCGGTACTTCCGGTGTCCCCGCCGGTATCTCCACCAGATACTGGTATCCGTCCAGATTTTTTAACAGGCCATTTTCCTGATAGATCAGATGTACTCCGTTTTTATCGTTTCTTCCCTGTAAAAATCTGCGTGTACCAGACCTTTTTCCAAAATGGTTGGCGGCCGGGATCCGTTTTTTCTTCGGACAGATATATGGATTGCCCGTACAAACACTGATAACATGACGTCCTAACAGTTCAAATGCCGTGATCGCGGCAAATGGATTTCCGGAAAGACATAAAACCGGCTTTCCTTCAACAAGAGCCAGCATAGTAGGCATTCCTGGTTTTATATCCACGCCTTTGTATAATACTTCTGCTCCCATTGCTTCAAGGGCAGCCGGGATCAGATCATACTTTCCTGCGGATATCCCACCTGTAGTAACCACAAAATCGGCGGTTTTTAAAAGCCGCCTCAGTTCCTTTTCTATCACCTCACAGTCATCATCTGCCAGACATGCGTCTCTCACTTCCACTCCCAGTTCTTCCAGCCGTTCCATAGCCCAGATACCGTTAGAGTCGTATATCTGCCCTGCTTTCAGCTTTTTCCCAGGTAGCGCAAGCTCATTGCCTGTAGAAAGTACAGCTGCTGTAAGGACCGGATAAACAGGAATACGGTCATATCCCGCCTGGGACGCAACCGCCAGTGACAGCGCTGTCATGATCTTACCTTTTGAGAGAAGAAGATCGCCTTCTTTAAAATCGTCTCCTGCAAAGCAATAATTTTCAAAGGCTTTTACCTGGGCAAATGCCTTTACCCATTCTTCCCCCTCGTCTGTTTTTTCCTGCATGATCACACAGTCTGCGCCTTCCGGGATCGCAGCTCCGGTCATGATCCTTACCGCTGTCCCCGGTCTTACTACCACGTCTGCGGGAACTCCTGCGCGGCTTAATCCAATAACTTTTAAAACAACACCATGATCTCTGTCTGCCTTTTTTATATCATCAGACCTGAGAGCATAGCCGTCATAAGGAGACCTTGGAAAAGGAGGCTGGGAAATCGTGGCAAAAAGATCCTGGCTTAACCTTCTTCCTCTTGCCTTTTCCAAAGGAACCCATTCTGTCTGCATGGTTTTTAAGCTGTTTTCCTGTATCCTGAACGCTTCCTCCAGTTCAATTTCCTGCCTCATATCCATTATCACCTTTCTTTCGTGTCTGCCGTTGTTTTCCTTAATGACTGTCCCATATTTTCAGCCTTGTAATCTTCTTCGTCCAGGCACTTTAAAGCACCTGTAGCGCAGTTTCGCACACAGGCCGGTTCCAGTCCCATTTTCACCCTGGTAACGCAGCCATTGCATTTGATCATTTTTCCGTCTTTTCCATAAGACGGTGCCCCGTATGGACAGGCCATAGCACAGCTATGGCAGCCAATACAGTTGGTATTATCATAAATAGTAAAACCAGTTTCCTCGTCCTTCATCAGACAGTTGCAGGGGCAGGCAGAAATGCAGGGCGCGTCCTCGCAGTGGAAACAGGCGATTGAATAATACTGGTATCCACCGTCTTTTCCTTCCAGGTCGCTGACCACACGGAAGGGTGATACACCGCCTGTTACATCAATATCATTCTGGTCCATACATGCAATGGCGCAGGCGCCGCATGCAGAACATCTGCTGATATCCAGATCAATTATTTTCTTTCCCATGATATCTATTTCTCCTAACCTTCCAGCAAAACGTCAATAAATTCCTGGGGAACTCCCTCTTTTCTCAGCCGCACCTGTTCCGCAGGACCAAAAACAGCCGGTCTGCCTTCCATGCGTCTGAGAACAAAGGATTTTAACACCCCGCTGGCTTCATAAGAGTCTAAAAGGTTCATACACACAGGTATATGGTCCTTCATGCGTACTACAAACATGCGGTTATTCTTCTCATCTTTGAACGTATGCTCTTCCCCTTCAGCCCTTACATCGCCAAATCCGATAAAATCCATACCCATAAAATGGGTGATGTTATGAAGGATATTTCCCTCATACTCTATATTTCCGCCAGCCATATTGATACCGGCTGTCTCGCCCTGTCTGGCCGCGTTATCCCAGATACCGATGATCTGGTTCATACCGCTCTGGATATTTCTTCCTTCGCAGCAGTCACCTGCACTGTAGATATCCGGCATATTGGTACGCATTCCCATATCCACCACGATGCCTCTGTTTACCTTCAGATTTTCGTCTGCAACCTGGGTATTCGCTCTGGTTCCGATACACATCATAACAGCGTCGCAGGTAAGAGGTTCTCCCTCTTTAAATACCACCTGAAGCTTTCCCTCTTTTTCTTCAATCTGGGTAAGAGCCTTGGAAAATGCCATATCCACGCCCTTTTTGATCAGGCGGTCCTGGATCTCATCTGCCACAGAAGGAACTGCGGACACCGGGAAAATATACGGTGCCATATCCACCAGCGTACAATGGATGCCTCTTGCCGTCAGAAGCTCGATCAGCTTAATGCCTACCATGGAAGCGCCAATAACAGCTGCGCTTTTTATCTTTCCTGCTTCCAGCACCGGCTTTAACTGCTCCGCATCCTGGATCGTACGCATGGCAAAGACATTTTCCTGGTGAATGCCCGGAATAGGCGGTACAAATGCGCTGGCACCTGTTGCGATCAGTATTTTATCATAAGGTTCTTTTTTATCGCCTTCCAGTAAGACCTCTTTGGATGGAGAAAGCACCTTTTCCACTTTTTCCCTGCAAACATTAAACTGATATTTTTCCGCCAGTGCTTCCATGCCTCCAAAAGGCATTGTGCCGGACTTAGGCAGTTTTCCATAAATATAATAGGTAGTAAGCATGGGATTTCCAGGAGCCCAGGAAGTATCGGTATAAACATCGATCTGTCCCTCATAGCCCTGTTCCCTCATGGCTTTCACCGCATGATATCCTGCGCAGCCAAAGCCAACGATCGCTGCTCTTTTTTTCCTACTCACGGGTTTCCACCACCTTTCTTACTTTGCACCGGCTGGATTTAAAGCCCGGATAACCGCTGTACGGATCTGTATGGGTACTTCCGATCAGATCGTTTGCATTGGCTTCTGTATAGCCATGGTAGATCTGTACATCGCCCTTTCGGATCTTCACAGACGGATTGGCTTTCATCCGGATCTTAGAGGTCATTGTTTCGATCTCCACGGTATCCCCGGCCTTTATTCCCATTTCCCTTGCATCCTCTTCATTCAAATCTGCCATAGGATCTTTTCTTAAGCTTCTGGTCCATGCAAGATTGTGAAGACGGGAATGGATCGCATTAGGAATACGGGAACCGGTAACTAAGATCAGCGGATATTCCTTTGGATCAGCTCCTTCATCATCTAAAGTACCTCTCCATGTTGGGATCGGGTCTAAGCCCATATCCTTAAATTCTGCAATATAATTAGAATAAAACTCAAACTTGCCGCTGGCTGTATTCATTCCATTTTTTGTAAATTCACCAGGAACCACATCCCGTGCTTCCGGCACATGGATCGGCAGGTCGCTGGCCTTCATATCATCAATAGTAACGCTCAGATCCCTGATCATGTAATTGATCTCAGCTTCATAGCCTTCTCTTAAAAGAGGATCATCCAGATCCATTACATCTGCCAGTTCCTTTAAGATCTGAACATCGCTCTTAGACTCATATAATGGCTTAATCACAGGCTTTGTAAAAGTAGCGTAGCCGCCCATATACGCTTTAAATTCCCCACGCTCATAAGAAGTACAGGCTGGAAGGACGATATCCGCATACTTAGCTGTATCTGTTAAGAACAGGTCTACATCTACGAAGAAATCCAGTGATTTTAATGCCCGGTACATCTTCTGTGTATCCGGGAACATTTTTGCGTTCATGCCTGCGCCGTACAGTGCCTTGATCGGGTATGGTGTTCCTTCCAAGATCTGTCTGGACAGATCCATTGCCTGAAATTCCGGCATGAATTTGCTCCACAGCGGGTACTTGCGACATCCGATGGCATCGGATCTTCTTGGCGGCATTACATCCAGATAATATTCATGCTCATACATATGATAGCCTGCAGGCATATCATAGAAAGTAGATTTCTCCGGGATCTGGCCTCCTGGACGGTCGAAGTTTCCAGTCAGTCCATTGAGACAGATCATCGCCCGGTAGTTCTGAAAACCATTAATATGGTGGGTCAGGGAACATGATGTCTCTGTAATAGACGCCGGTCCGCTTGTTGCATACAGCTTGGTAGCCGCATAGATATCTTCCGGCTTCAGTCCCGTGATCCTTGCAGTACGCTCCAGGTCAAACTGCTTTACATACTCTGCGTACTGCTCAAAACCATATGTATATTTTTCAATATATTCCTTATCATGCCAGTTGTTCTGGATGATCAGATTTGCCATTCCAAGAGCTAAAGCTCCGTCTGTTCCCGGCTGGATCTGAAGGTGGATATCCGCCAGTTTCTGGGTAGCCGGTGTTTTTCTCGGATCAATGATAATGAATTTCTTTCCCTGAGCCTTTAACTTTAACAGTCTTGCAGACATCAGGTGATTGGAATGGAAGGCATTTAAGGCAAATCCCAGGATCACATTGGAATTTTCCATATCCGGGTCAGAGTTTAAGCCTACAGTGGCTTCCCATGCCATTTCACTGGCCTTAAAACAGCTGCTGCACTCTGTTCCATAGTTGATGCTTCCAAAAGAATATGCAAATCTGTGAAGATACTGTCTGTACCATTTAGTGTAGCCGGAGAAGAAGGCAACGCTGTCTGCCCCATACTCTTTCTTTGTTTTTAACAGATTATCGGCAATGATCTTGTATGCCTCATCCCAGCTGATCGGCTCAAACTTTCCTTCTCCCCGTTCTCCCACTCTGCGAAGGGGTGTTTTAATGCGGTCTTCCCTGTAAAGGTACTGGCGGCCGGCAGAGCCCTTGGTACACAGTTTTCCGTGATTTCTCGGATGTTCCTTGGTTCCCTCTAATTTAATGATCCGCCCGTCCTTTACATAGGCATCTACCCCGCAGTGCATACCCGGACAGCAGATATCACACAAAGTCCGTTTTAGCTGGATGCCGGTCTCGTCACAGGCTATTTTCGCCTTTTCCAGTTCCTTTATATCCACAGTTTAAAACCTCCGTTAATTTCTTAACATTAAATAGTAAATAATTTCCCAAGATAAGGGATCTTATCCCCCACTCTTGCTTTTCTAAGCGCGCCCCACAGTGTTACCTGATTGCTGGTAAGCACCGGAAGACCGAAGTCTGTTTCAATGGTTGAAATAATATCAAATGTGTTCATACCGGTGCAGCTGATAAAAATACAGTCTGCCCCAGTAAGGTCTAATTTCTTTACATGCTGGTAAATATCGTAAGGGCGATCACCCAGCTCATCCAGGCTGACTCTCTCAGATGTCATTCCCTTAATGGTCGTAACTTCAATTCCATTATCCTCTAAAAATTGCTTCTCAAGGGCGTTTGTCTCATCTGGATAAGGAGTTACAACTGCAGCTCTGTTTCTTCCCAACGCCTTAAAAGCATCTAACAGGGAAGTGCTGGTGGTAAGTCCCGGATATCCGCAGGTCTCTTCAATGGTCTTGATGCATTTCTTGTCAAAACCGCTTCCTCCGATCAGACTTCCGGAAGTACAGCCAAAGGTAACTACATCAAAGGGCAGATTGTCTGCAAAAATAGAAGCAGAACCTTCCAGGCATTTCACCATATCCATTAACTCATTAGGAGTTGGATTTCCGGAAAATGGGATACGGTTGGTTACCACCGCTACACCTTCCGGTGCAAAACGGTGAAAATCTGCTTCGATTGCTACACCTGTTGTTGGCGCAATCACTCCGATCATTGCTCTCCAGTTATACAGCATACGATTTCCTCCATTGTCATTTCATCACCAAAACCGGCATTTTCAAGGGTTCTTCCCTTCTTCAGATACTCTTTTCCATTTACTGCGGAAGCCAGTGTTACAACAGACTGCAGAACCGGCATGTCTACTCCCAGTCTCTTTGCACAGGATAATGCCATGGCAGCACAGGAAGCAGCATCTTCTTCAATATAGCGGTGATGCAGGCTGTCAGGGCCGTCCAGTGTGCGGAATACGGAATATTCCGGATGATTTTTCCAGTCGATCAGTTCCTCAAAAAACTCGGTTGCAGAGTCTCTTTCCTCCAGACCAAACTTAGCAAGAAGTTTAATACGCTCCTGGCGGATCGCTTCCACACAGGACACTGCATATGGGGTCAGGCCGTGCTGGAACAGTACAAATTTTTCACCCATTTGTTCAATGGTGCTGGATGCCAGCAATGTAGTTCCAATATGTAAAACATAGTTATCAGATAAAAGAGCGCCCTCTAAAACATGCTTATTTGCCTTAAAATCCAGAACGCCTTCATTTCTCTTAATAAATTCCTCTGTCTTATTTCCAGGAAGAGCTGCCACACGTTTGGTGCGGATCGGAAGTCCTACAGTAACCTCTGCCGGTGATGCCAGACGGCACGGGCATAAGTTTCCTTCCATTTCAGCTAAAATCACATCTTCCGGAACGCCTTTTTCCTTAAATACCTTCTGGAAGATAAAGGAACCAAGATTTCCTGGAAGGATCAGTACGCTGGAACCTGGCTGTAAATAAGGTGCAATGGCATTTGCCACTTCCTCATGACGTGCTGCAGGTACGCATACCATTACTAACTGTGCGCTTTCTACTGCTTTCTTAAAATCATGGGTAACGCAGGCTGGCATGTAAATACCTCTGCCAGCTCTGCCTCTTAATAAGATGCCTTTATTTTCTTCAATTTCCTTTAATTCTTTCTCAAACTTTTCTGTATCACAGATCGTAACAGAAAAACCTTTTCCGGTGAGATATGCGGTTGCCGCATGGCCTGTAGAGCCGCCTCCGATCACAGTAATATTCTTTACCATTTTTCTGCCTGCCTTTCTCCCGCTTGATCGTTTTTAATTTTGATATTGTGGTTCTCTATATTGTGATCTTAGATCGTCAGATATTTGCCGATCACTGCCATATCTTCTGTATCTTCCAGTTTATTTAAAACGAAATCACAAAGCTCATCCTGCTTCTCAGGGCTCATGAGACCGTCAGTTGCCAGCTTGAAGCATGCGATGCACTCTTCTCTGGTGTATGGGTTCTGAGGATGTCCCTTAGGGAACTGTACAGCTTCTTCGTAAACAGTGCCGTCTTCCATTACCATTTTCATGGTGTAAGAAGGATAAGAGCCCTGCTGGAAAGTATCAAAGTTGGAGCTGATCAGGGAAGTTTCACCTACGCCGTGTACCTTGGAAGCCATTTTCAGGATCTCAGGATCTCTCAGGTACTTTTCATCTAACCACTGGGTTCCTACCTTCGGTCCCTTTAAGTACATAGCCATGCAGAATGGAATACTGAACTGTGCAGCTACTAAAGAATCATAGCCGTCTGCCGGGCTGTCTTCACTTCTCTCAGGAATATATGGAGAAACCTCAATACGCGCGATCTTATCTGGATCCGGATGATGTTTGGTAACGATTGAATGGATCATATCCATTGGTGTCTGGATCCACATATTTACAGGCCAGTTCTTTAACATCAGTTCCATGATCATATATCTGCTTCCCAGTTCTCTGTCATACCAGTCCCAGTCACACTGGTCAGATACACCAAAATAATAACCGGTATCTTCTTCCAGAACTCCCATTAAAGTGGAAATACCTTTTTCAGTGATCATAGCGCACTCTACTGCAGACTGAGCGGTCAGACCATGTGTATAATGATAGAAATCACTGAAGCTGGAGTGGATCAGATTGATCGCAATAGGGGTCATATGGCCTGCTGCGCCTAATAACTGGTTCATCTTGGCTCCCTTGATGCCTAACAGCTTTCCGGTAATAGAAGCAGGTGCAAAGATCTGCCAGCAGTGAAGTCCCCAGCCTTCCTCAAAACGCTTTGGAGACGGCTGAACTGCCATTGCAATTCTCTGGTATACATCATAGCCGCCAACTAATGCAGTCAGATAATCTTTACCGCTCTTATGATAAGCCTCAGATACAGCAAGTCCGGTAGGAACAGCGCCTGCGGAAGGATGTCCGGTCCAGCTGCAGTCTTCCCAGTCTAAAAGGTCTGCCAGTGTACCACTTGCAAGAACTGCATTTCCCAGACCAACCTTGGTTCCGTCGCCGATGATCGTAGCTTCTTTTCCGCCATTTCCCAGTGTTTTTGCTACATCGATGATATTGCTTCCTGCTTCTGTCTTAACTGCTGCAATGGCTGCTCCAATGGTGTGGAGAGTTACCAGTTTTGCTCTTTCAATAACTTCTGCCGGAATGTCCTCATACTTGAGTTCTGATAAATAGTCTGCTATAATTTGTGTATACTTTTTCATATTTTTTTCTCCTTTTGAGGTAATATTTTATGCGAATCGAACATTTACAGTTTTTAGTTGAAGTTGCACGTACAAAATCCATTTCAGCCGCTGCCAAGCGGCTTTATATCAGCCAGACCGGCCTCAGTGCGATCATCAGCTCCATTGAAGAAGAACTGAATATCCAGATCTTTCACCGCACCAACAAAGGAATATGCCTTACTGCTGAAGGAGAACAGGCTTTAAAATTAATGGAAGACATTTTGCTGAAAAATGATGAACTCCATTATCTTTACTCTGATATGAACCGAAGCTGTCCTATCACCAATTTAGGCGTTTTTCCCTCCGGTGCCCATGCGGTTTCCGCCTATCTGACTCCTTTATGGGCCAGAGAACATCCGGAAGCTCTTTTGCATATTTATGACGTAGGATATGAAGAGGTACGAAGCTGCATTTCCAACCATACTGCCAACATCGTCATTGGTATGGAAACCAGCGATTACTTCAATCCCCGTCTTTCTACCAAGGACGGAAAGACCCAGGTGGAGTCCCTTTGTCTGGACCACTTCTGTCTCCTTGTGAGCCACAACTCACCACTTGCAGACCGTAAACAGCTCCAGTTAGAAGAGGCTCTGGACTGTCATCTTCTTTTAACCCACAGCTTCCCGGGCCGTGATGAAAAACCGATCGGGCATGTACTGCGCCGTTTTAAAACCTTTACCGTTTTAAGCAATCTGGAAATTGCCAAAGACATCCTTACAGACAGTTCTGACATGGCTATGGTCGTTCCTACTTTGTCTGTTTATCAGGATAAACGTCTTGCAGACGGCCAGTTAAAACTGTTGGAGATCCATGGTTTTGATACGGCACTGACCATTTACATGATGTATGACATCGCCTCTGGCCTGAATGTAAGAGAAACCGTTCTCCTTCAGGAGATACGCGACTTTTTCTCTGCTGCCTGCTATCCGGTTTAAGCTTTAAACAGCCAATTTCCTGCTTAGATTACCACACCTGCGATCAAAAATACCGGAATTGCCGCGATCAGGAACAGAACTACATATAAAACACCATATTTATAAATATCCGTTACCTGGATCCATTTATTTCCGTAAAGGTAAGGTGCCATACCGGAAGAGCCAGGAAGAATGAAGCCCATGTTTGCCAGGAAAAT
>CAVIPV010000061.1:10293-11483 GCA_963644495.1 Prevotella sp.
GCTCTTGCGATGGGGATAATAGCCATACACATCATAATAATGGGCCAGTTCACTCCTGTTGTCGCCACATCGCAGAAATCCAGGATCGGTTTGTCTTTCCATCTTACGATCATTGCCAGACAAAGAACAAAAGCAAACCATCCAGCCTGTGTGATCTTATTTAAGAAGGCGATCACCGGCCATTCTGCCGGGAATAAGGTAGTTGCAAATACATATGCAACAATAAGACCAAAACATGCAAAGTAGAACTTATGCTGGAATGTAAGCTTAAGATTTTCGCCTTCCAGTTTTGAGAAATCTACATTGTTCAGTTTCTCAAAATCACATTTGAAAATGTACTTCATAGCCGCTGTGATCAGCAGATTCATAAGCAGAAGTACAATAAGACCTAATACGAAATAGGTAACATAGTTGATACCAACACCGGTCATGCTCTTAAAGGTCTCGCTTAATGCTAACAGCCAGCTCTGGAAAGCAAATAAGCCTTCGTACATGATACAGGATAGGAAGGTTCCTATGATCATCATGGTGCTGTAGCGCTCACCCTTTTTGTATCCAACCATATCTGCAATGCTGTAAAATACAGCCCAGGACATAATTACGGTTACATTGGAAGTAACCAGTAAGGAACAAAGCCCGAAACCTACCATGTAGATAAAGGTAAATAAAAACGGACGCTTATGTAAAAACTTTCTGGTAATGATCCACCTTGCCGCGATCTCACCAATACCGCTTCTTCCCATTGCCTCTGCTAATACCAGCAGTACCAGCATCATCCATACCATTTCGCTTCCAAGACCGCTTGCAATGGCATCTGATACGGAACAGTAATCTGTCATGCCAAGAGCAACCAGCGCTGCCATACTGGGCCAGACAATGTCAACAGCACACAGTAAAAAGATAAGGCTAATAAAAATTCCTATGATCTGCATGCCTAAATGGGTCAATGAACCAACCGGCGGAAGATACCCAAAACCAAACATCAAAAGAATACCGATCAGTGCTTTAATGTAATAACTTGCATTCTTTTCTTTCATGTTTTCCCCTCTCCAATTTTCTTCTGTACTTAAGTACATTGTTTGTAACTAACACTCCAAGCGCTTTTTGTATAATCCCATTATAGGAATTGTTTCTCGATTTGTACAATATCGCTATATGGTAGCCTGCCAGCAAAAAATGTGATAGCAAAA
>CAVIPV010000061.1:11584-15345 GCA_963644495.1 Prevotella sp.
ATAGCAAAAAAGAACGGTCATAAGATCACCCGTTCTGATGATCTTACAACCGTCCTGAAAAATATATTTTTTAATGCCTTTTGGTCGTCTTTTATGCAGTGTAAGCGTCTACCGTTACTGTATAAGCACTGTCTCCCTGTACATATACAGTTCCGTCGCTTCCCTTGATGGTCACAGTCTTTCCTTCTGCGTCTTTAATCGTTCCTTTATTGGTCAGTGAAGATAACTGGCTGTCTTTTGTGACGATCCAGGTAGAAGTGGCGTCAATAGACAGATCTGCCTTTCCGCTTCCGCCATTTCCGGCGCAGGACTCATCCTGGATAAAGCCACCTGTAAGAACGCTTCCCTCTGTCATCTTAAAGTCCAGAGTACTGATGCTATCCCAGATCACATCTCCTTCCATTTTCTGGTTTTCTGTGGTAAAGGAGCAGTCTGCTCCATTGGCTCCGTTCTGTCCCCAGCCTCTCTTGTTGGCATTTCCCGTGCATTTTAAGAAGAATTCATTATTGGAAGACGGGGTAATATTTACGTTGTTTAAATTAAAGGTGCTTTCTGTATTTGTAGTATAGAACAGACCGCCGTTTTCAGAAGTCAGGCTTCCGCCGGTCATATTAAATACGGCATTTCCCACCTCAGAATCACCGGACATGCTCTGGTATAAGATCACAGTCCAGTCGCAGTCATTCTGCTCATTTTCCCGGATGTGTCCGGACAGGTCGCAGTTAGTCAGTGACAGGGAATTTAAGCCTTCGATGCAAACTGCTTCGGAATTCTCCGCTGTCAGTTTTGCATCTTCTACCTCAATATCCGCTGTACAGTAGACCGCCGGTGAACCGGTTCCTGCAGAGGTATAACTGCCGCCCTTTACGCGCATGGTGCCGCCGCCTCTGTCGCTTCGGATTGCTGCGGAAGACTCGCCGGAAGTGTGTACCGTCAGATTTTCCGCATTGACCGTTCCACCCCCTGCCGCGTGGATACCCCCTGCTGTATTTCCAGTGGTGGTAATGGTAGTATCAGAGATATTAACGGTACCTTTATCATAGGCAAATGCACCTGCAGCGCCGTCTGCGTCAGAAGTAATTGTTCCTCCGCTTAAATTAACGGTTCCGTCTGTGGCAAGAACGGATGCGCCTACACCGTAGAAACTGGAACTGTCACCGCCCTTGCTGTCCTCAGATGTTCTGTTTACTGTAAAATCTTTTAAGGTAACATTGGCTCCGCCTGATACCAGAACGGCGCTTTCATCTGTACCTTCAGAGTTGTAGCTCTGGCCCAACTCTTCTGCATCTGAAGTAAATTCCTTTACAGAAGAATAAGAAGTAGGTGCTGACTGTCCACCACCAGGACCACCAGCTCCCGGTGCCCCGTTGCCTGGGCCGCCCTGAGGACCGCCCTGCATATCAGCTAAAGAGATCTGTACAGCGGTTCCATTTCCGTCTGTAGTAACCTTAACAAAGTCGCCTTCCTTAATGTCAGAAACCTGGATGGATGCGCCGTCGGCATCTGTAAAGGTTGTGGATGTGGTGATCTTGTAGGTTGTGGTCTCGCCCTGTGGCGGCTGGTTCTGGCCGTCTGGAGCACCGCCTGGCTGCTGGCTGTCACCGTTCTGGCTGTTCTGGCCTGGCTGGCCGCTTTGGCCGTTATCTGACTGACTCTGAGCGCTGTCATCTCCTGGTTTTGCTGGCGGATTGCCATTGTTCTGGCCCTGAGAGCCGTCATTTTCCGGCTTCTCCGGCGGATTTTCCTGAACCTGCTGACCGCCCTGGCCGCCTGGCGCTCCGCCCTGTGGTGGCTGACCTTTTCCATCTGGTGCTCCGCCTGGCTGTTGGCCGTCACTGTTCTGGCCTGGTTGGCTCTGCGCGCTGTCATCTCCTGGCTTTGCCGGCGGATTGCCCTGGTTCTGCTGTCCCTGGCCGTCCGGCGCACCGCTAGGTCCCTGCTCAACCGTGATCTCCGTATCAGAAACCGACTTCACACGTCCCATTACCTCATTCTGGCTGTCCTGTGTCCCGCTCTCCGCTGCTGCCTCTGTGGTCTGCGCCGCTGTAGTACTCTGGCTGCTGTTCCCACCGCAGGCTGACAGCAACATGGCACTGGTGAGCATCATACACATCATCACACCACCCCTGCGCAGCCGTCTTCCGATCTCTCTTTTGGTCTTTCTGTCATTTCCCATTCCGTTTCTATATCTGCTCATAATCACATTGCCTCAACTTTCATCTATATATAAAATCACTTTTTAAACTATTTTCTATTTATCTTTCCCTATTGCACCCAGACGCCGTCACCATTTACATAATATCCGTCCGGTGTGGTTGTATTCACTAACATAGCACCACTTTCACCACAGTAATACCATGCATTTTTATATAAGATCCAGCCGGTTTTCATGTAACCGTTTTCATCAAAATAGTACCAAAGGTTGTCAATATACTGCCAGCCATTGGTTGTATAACTGCGGTCTGCATTGCAGTACCACCAGCCCACATTATCCTTCAGCCATGCGCCGGTACTGGAAGAGGTAGTGGTATCATCAGAGGAAGAGCTGTTGTTAGAAGAATTTGAAGAACTGATTTCCTGCGCTTCACTGGAGGAAACATACCAGGAACCAGACTCTTCCCAGCTTCCCTTATTAGAAGTGTTGTACACGCCTCTTACCTTAAATGTATAGTCACCGCTTTTCGTTATGTAGCTTGAAAAATCATAACTGGTACTGGTGGTAGTAAGCACGCTGGTCACTGCACTGCTCCCACGATACAGGCGGACTTCGTACTTTTTCGCGTCACTGCTTTCTTCCCAGGAAGCCGTTCCGTCTGACTCATCCCATTCCAGTCCGCTTACATCCAGATCATAATCACTGTCATCATCATCCAGAGCATCCAGTGTCACATACACGATCAAAGTATCACTGGAGCTTCTGCTTACAGATGTGACCGTTCCGTCAGAGCCGCTTAAGCTGACACTGCTTTTTGAAAAGCCGGAAGCAAAATAATAATCATCATCCGCATACAAAGTGATCTTCAATTTCGGTTTGTCACCGTCATCCCACTCGTCACTTGGCTCATTGGTAACGACCACATCATCTACATCAAATTTAGAAGAAGATGTGGAAACGGTTACATCACTATCCGTATCGCCAGCCTGAATTTCTGACTCAATAGAAAGCGGAACAGAGCTTATTTTTGTTCCAGTAGCGGCTAAAGCAGCCGTTGTATTAGGTACAGTCAGCATACAGATCGCAGAAGTAAGCGCCGTAAGTTCCTTTATTTTCCCCGTAAGTTTCATAAAATCGCTCCTTTGATTTAGATTTATTTATCCTTTAATCTTTTCAATTTTCTCTTGCTTATCTTTCATTGGCTTAAACTATAAAGGGATTTTTTGATCATATTTTGATGAGAGTGTGAAAAAAGTGTGAGGAGATTTCCTATTTTGCATTTCATTTTATATACAAAAACTGTTATAACTACTATCAGGAGGATTTTTTATGATAATTACTGATATGGATGTAAAAAAAGCACCAACAAAAGAACAACTTGAAATGCTAGAAAAGGCAGAAAAAAATGCCCATTACCTTCGATGAAGATTTAAAAAATTTCAGGCGTATATCTGATCAGTAAAAGAATCCGCCCATTATCTATTTTAATAGACGAATGAGCGGATTTTTTATTTTTAAAATTTATTCTAGATATGAAAACACCTCTGGATATCCTTGCTTCCTCCAAGGACCAGCATAGTCGCATCCCCGTCTAACACCGTATCTG
>CAVIPV010000062.1:0-15240 GCA_963644495.1 Prevotella sp.
GTCGTTCGGGTCATGAGCTGGTGTGATCTTAACACAGCCGGTACCAAACTCTTTGTCTACATATTCGTCAGCAATAACAGGGATCTGACGGTCGGTCAATGGCAGTTCCAGCATTTTTCCAACGATGTCTTTGTAACGGTCATCATCTGGATTTACAGCAACTGCGGTATCGCCTAACAGAGTCTCAGGTCTGGTAGTTGCGATCTCTACAAAACGTCCCGGCTCTCCTACTACCGGGTAGTTGATGTGCCAGAAGAAACCGTCCTGCTCTACATGCTCTACTTCTGCGTCAGAAATAGAAGTCTTGCATACAGGGCACCAGTTTACAATACGGGAACCTTTGTAAATGTATCCTTTTTCATATAATTTAATAAATACCTCCAGAACAGCGTCAGAACAGCCTTCGTCCATAGTGAAACGCTCTCTGTCCCAGTCAGCGGAAGATCCTAATTTGTGAAGCTGCTTTACAATACGGGTGCCATATTCTTCTCTCCACTTCCAGCATTCCTTTAAGAAGCCTTCTCTTCCCAGATCTGCCTTGCTGATGCCCTCTTCCTTCAGCTTGTTGATGACCTTAACCTCTGTAGCGATCGCTGCATGGTCAGTACCTGGCTGCCATAATGCTTCGTATCCCTGCATTCTCTTATAACGGATCAGGATATCCTGCATGGTGTTATCCAGTGCATGTCCCATATGCAGCTGGCCGGTAATATTTGGCGGCGGCATAACAATGGTAAATGGTTTCTTGCTTCTGTTTACTTCTGCGTGGAAATATTTTCCCTTCAGCCACTTGTCATAGAGGCGGTCTTCAATTTCCGCCGGATTGTAGGTCTTTTCCAGTTCCTTCATCTGAATTCTCCTTTTTATATACTTTACGGCAAACCTCCTGGCGGAGGTTGTATACGTAGAAACAGCAAAAAAGCCCTCTGCATCCCATATGGGAAGCAAAGGGCGACTGTATCGCGGTACCACCTTTGATCTAACCGTCAATGCATACACAATACATATCCGGTCATCTCACGGAATACGAAAATTTAAAATATCTCTTTTACATATCTTAAAACCTCTCGTACTCTCTCCCTTAACGCGGGCAAACGGAACAGGCTAATGGATCTTTCTCACCTGTCCGGCTCACAAGCTACCTTCCACTTTTAAGTATTCCCAAGCGGCCTTTCAGCCAGTGAGCCGCTTTCTCTGAAGGTCTTAAAAATGTACTCCTCTTGTTCATCACCGTTTTTTATACTGCTGTTTTCAAGCATAAATATTTTTTACTGATTTGTCAAGAGCAAACTTATATATAACTCTACTGGGGCAGCTTGCACACATCCATCCACTGTTCAAAGTCGCAGGACTTTTCCAGATCCTGGATGGACAGCTTTACAGCGCTGTTGCTGCTTCCGCAGGCTGGATAGACTACATCAAAGCGCTTTAAGGATTCATCTAAATACACCTTAACACCCTCTTTTATACCATAAGGGCATACACCGCCAACTTCATGTCCGATCAGTTCAGAAACCTGCTCAACTGTAAGCATTTTTGCTTTTACGCCGAAAAAAGATTTATATTTGTGGTTGTCGATCTTTGCGTCCCCTGCTGCCACAATAAGGATCGGTCCTTCTCCTGTTAAAAAGGATAATGTTTTTGCAATGTGGGCTGGTTCGCAGCCTACTACTATCGCCGCTAATTCTACAGTTGCGCTGGAAACCTCAAATTCCTGGATTCGGTCTCCAAAACCTCTTTTTTCCAGGTACTCCTTTGCTGTCTGAAATGCCATTGTTGTCTATGCCTCCTGCTTACGATATTCCTTTTTCCATTTGCTGATAAGACGGCCTGCACGTTCTAACTGACCTGCCGGGTCCTGCTTCCACATGGCTCTTAAGGTCTTTAAGCCTTCTGCCTGGCCAGCTGTCAGCTCTGCCTGTTCTAATTTCTGCTTCCACTCTTCCTTAAGCTCCGGCTTAAATAATGCTTCATAACTTTCATCTATAGATAAGCCTGGTGCAAAACAGGTGAGCAGATAGATCTTTTCTAGGATCTGGGGATCTTCGTTCAGCCCAAAAGCAGTATTATATGCCTTGTACGCCTTATGAAACTGGAACATCTGGGCATAAGCTGCCCCCAGGTTCTGGTAAACATCCGACCAGAAATTTTTCTCTTTCTTCTGGTTTTCCTCTGCTTCCACCAACTTTTCATAGCGCTGCACCGCTCTTCCATACTGTTTTCTGGAAAAGAGATAATCAGCCACTGCCTTTTCATAGGCATGTTCCGGCAGATTCCTGTAAGAAGCCGCTGTCTGTTTAAATTTCTGGGCTTCTTTTTCTGTATAATAATCGCACTCAGAAAGGAACAGATATAAAGCTTCTTCCGGCTTTCCCCCGGCCTCTATGAGCTTTTCCATACGGCCTGCTAAAAAGCCAAGTCCCAGTTCATTTTTTATAAAAGAAAACAGAGAAGCATCTGCAAAATCATTCATCACTAACAGCGGATGATGGTAGATCACATAACAAAGCTCCTGGGAAGAATAAATATGGATGCCCAGCACTTCGATATAAAAAGGATGCTTCACTCTTTCCCTTCTGCAAAGCAATAAACTCATAGGATCACCTCTTGTCTGATCACCGTATCAGTAGCCGGGAACAGTTCACCAAAGCCCTTGTCACGGATCACCACTGCCATGGTGTTTTCATCTGTAAAACCAATATTCATCTGGATCCTGGTAGTCCGCTTCGGCCGCTCTGGAAAACCGATAAGGGGTACAGAAATGATCCTTTTCTTTCTGGAATCCAGGTGGGAAATGATAAATTCAATCTCCTTCTGGTCATCTAAAATAAGCTCTAAAGAGCTCTTAGACTCATACCAGTTGTCCCCATAGGAAGCCACTGCCAGCATGATCTCTTTTCCGGCCCGCATCACTTTTAAGGCTACTTCTGCTTTTAAACGGCCTTCACAGACAAACACATAGGGAAATTCCGTTCCCTGAGCCAGATAATCTCCCCCTTTAATAGCTGCACCTTTGGAAAACAATACATTTTCCACAAACACTCTCCTGCGGTTGCAGGCAAGCTTCATAAAACCGGTAGCCCAGTCCTGACGTTCAAAGCCTTTTCCCGTAAGGAATACCGTAGAAAACAGCTTTTTCTCCAATAGTTTTTCCCCGCAGGAGCAAAGGATCTGGTCAGCTAACTTACTTCCAGACGGAGAATCCAGGATATCCAGGTCAAAAGCTTCTTCCTGGTTCTGTGCCTCTGCCTGGACCATATTGCGGCGCATGCCTCTTTGCACTTTCATCTCATAATAGCACAGCCGGTCTTCAGATAACTCAAATAAGCCCACCTGATTGCTCCAAAGTTCTTTTCTCTGGCTTAATACATAGTAGGCAAAGCTTTCTGTATGGCTGATCACATGAACCCGGTCTCTGGGAATGTTTAAATAATCAGCGCAGTACATCAGGCAGTCCGTCACTCTTGCGTCTGTTTTATGCATGGTGATCACAAGCTGTGCCACCTCATCTGTATGGAATTCCTTAAAAGGATACTCCAGCAGTTTTTTTAAAAATATCTTTAAAAGGTCCGTTCCTATATAGCAGATGCCTCCTATGGTAGAGGTACCATCTTTGCGGACCATTTTCAGCAGCTTATCTACAATGACTCCCTCTCCTAAAAGAGTGGCTGCATAGGCTTTTTCCCCTATGAGCCAGGTCTCTTTCTCTTTTCTGCGGCAGATCACCGTAGGAACTGTCCAGGACTTTTCTTTTTCATTGCAGCTGATCCGGGAATAGTCATCATTCAGATCCAGCCCTATTACAAGTCCTTCCATCTGTTCGTTTCCTCCGTTGTACTTCGTACTTGTTCGTACATTTCTATCATTTTTGATCTAAAGGCACGCTTATTTCACCGGAAATAAGATCCCTAAAGCCATAGACTTCTTTACATAGTCTTCCATAGCCTCTAAAAGTCCCTCCGGATCCTGCTCTGCCAGAGCTTCTGACATCTGGTTTAAGCAGGCAAAGCGACTGTTCTCTTTGGCCTCTGTCTGCAGACTGCAGACTGCACGGTCCTCTTTTACAAGAACAGCCCCTGTTTCTTTTCGTTCATAGATCTGATATTCCAGGGTCTCTCCCTTAAACAGAGTGATCTCTTTTATGTAAATACCCTGGTAGACACGGCGCATCTCTTCTCTTGTAAAATGCTCTTCCTGAGGAAGGATCCTCATTTCGATCCATGGCTGTCTGTTTTTATCTCCCCGGTATTCGATAATGGTCTTATCCATAATATCTTCCGGCACAGATACAAGACCTGCCAGCTGCTTCATATAAGGAAATACCATGCCGCCTTCTAACAGAAGATCCAGCATCATCTGAAGCTGCTTTTTTTCTTCCTCAGATATTTCCAGATCTTTCTGTTCCCCATAATACCGGGTAAGAGCTAATAGATAGATCGTAGGCAGTTTCTCTTTGTTCATACTGGCATTAACAGCATTTTTCAGATATCCGAAGATGGTCGCATCGATCTCCTTTCCCTCTAAGAAATACTGGATGCATTTCTGGGTGAAATAAGCCTTGACCATGCTTTCCCTGGTCTGTTTCCGCTTCATATAAAGGTCAAAAACAGAATCTATCTGGGCACAATTGCCTGTAAAAAGCATCTGGGCCAGCAGACGTTCCTCCAGATCATAGGTCTCCACATGAGCCCCGGCTGCCTGGATCAGGATCTCATACATCCGTGAGGTGGTCCCGTTATAATGTTCACACAGATAATCCAGGATCACACTGTCTGCCTTTCCGGCCTCAAACACTTTTTCAGCCAGATACAAAAGATGTTCATCCTGGTCAAACAGCTGCTGCAGGATCATACGCGTACACAGATCCATCAGTTCCTCCGGATCGATATCATCCATTTGGTAATCCACCAGCATATCGTACGCTTCCCTTAAGTAATTGCAGCGGATCAATATTTCACATATTTTCTTTCTGGTCTGATTATCCAGAAGAGATTTGTCCATCTGTATCAGGAATGTACAGCGTTCTTCTCCCTGATCTGTATCAGAAGCTGCTTTTTTACAGTAATAATCCGTCACAAGGCCAAGAAGCTTTTTCTCATATACCGGATTTAATTTTAACCGGCTTAAGGTATCCTCTAAAAGAAGTATCTCTTCTTCTGTCTCAACACCCTTTTTCACCACTGCCTCACAGGCACGAAGCTTCAGGATGGGATGATCCGGATATACCCTGTAGCACTGATCCAGCAGTTCTTTTTGATCCATGGCCGGAAGACGCCTGTGACTGACATTAAAATAGCGTCCTCCATAAACATCCTGAAAAAACAGCACTGTATTCTTGGAAACCACCGGTACATAGGCTTCCCCGTTTTCAAGTGGGAATGCCTCTTCCTCATACAACTCCTCACAGCGCACTACCACGTATTTCATACGGCTGTTTTCACATTTCACGCGGCTGCAGCACAAAACTTTCGGAAGAATGGATGCTGTCTTTGTATCGATCATATCCTTATACAGCATATGCTCATAGATAACAGCCAGAGCACCATTCATCCTTCCTGCAAACAGCTGCTCCATGGCAAACTGCTCCATCTCCCGCACATAGGTCTGATAAATATCAGAAGATGGATTTACATACTGCAAAATGTTCTTATAGAGAACACTGCGGCTTGTCTGGTCTAAGGACTTGTCATAGGAGAAATACAGCAGCACCTCTTTTGGAAGAGCATGTCCGTAGTCCTCCGGCAGGGAATACAGGAAATATTCATATAACCGTGTAAGGTTGATATGGGCCTTCATAGCCTTTTCATACCAGGCAAAGGATCCACGGTCTGTGCGGTCTCCCCGGATCAGCAGGCTGCACAAAGCCTCTAATATCTTCATTTCCGGATAAGACTTATATAAACCGGCTGCCAGACGTTCTAACAGTCTATGGTAATATTTTACATTGGAAAGAAATACAGCTGCCATTAAAGCGATCTCTTTGCTTAACCAGCCATTTTTCAGCCCGTTTAATAAAAGCTGTACCTCAAAATCTCCCATTTTTACAAAGAGATCCGGATATCGGTTTAAAAGCCTGCAGGCTTCTCCGTATAAAAACGGACTTCTGCAGCCGCGTCCAAACATGGAACGCATCTGTTCATACAACTCTAAAGGATTTTGAAGACAGGTTCTGTCTGTTTTTATTAATAAATGGAGCAATGCCCCGTCTGTCCGTCTGGTTTCTGAAAGAAGCTTTCGTATGTAACGGGCCAGTCCGGCGCTTTTGTCTTCTGAAGGTTCATTTAAAAGCTCCAGATACTGGTAATAACAGTAAAGCTCCGGCTTTATGTCCCTGCATTTTAAAATGGTATCTTTTACCTCTGCAAGAGCAGAAACTGCTGCTTCTTTCCTGCCATTTTTGCAAAGCTGGTCTGCCCGCCAGAGACGGGGTCTTACATCTTCCGGATATCTGGCCCGCAGATTTTCCACCTTTTTTATCAGAGTGCTGTTTACTTCCAGGTCTGCTTCCCCGGCAAATTCCTGGGAAAGGAGCAGATCTATATATTCATATGCAGATCTGTCATCCACATTTTTCTTTTCTCTGTTTTCTGCTCCCTGAGCGCTCTTTTTTATCACTTCTATGGGAAGTACAAACTCCTGGCGCAGAGTCTTAATACGGATCGCCCCGAAATTTCTTCCTCCGTGAAGATACTGAGGAAAGATCTGATAATAGATCTGGCATTTATCCTGGTCAAACTCACGGGTGGTCACAGCATTTCTCTCAATAGAAAGAAAAGTTCCATCTGCCTCTACCTGAGCCTCTGCATATCCCCATCCGCTGGCAGTCACACATATTACATCTTCTGCTACTGTTTCCGGAGCATCCATCACCAATCCTGATACATCTGCCTTTAAGGAAACAGGCTCTTTTACATGAAGGGCAACTAAAAATTCCTCCAACAGGTTATTTCGCCCGTTTCTTCCCTTTAAGCCTTCGTAAATAGTCCTGGTCTGCACATCCTGCATAAATGGTGCTTCTGTAAAATCCTGATATTCAAACAGACGCAGAGCCAGTTCCCAGTTTTTCTTAGCTAAAGCGGCAAAATCCCTGGGGGTCTTTAAGCTTACCAGAGTTTCTGCCCTGTTTCCTGTCTGTATGCGCAAAGAATAAGGAATCTCTTTCTCGCCTCCGTTTGTGACCAGGTAAAAAGATCCCTTTATCGTATCTCCATCCTCTAAATAGCGGGTATCGATCTCATATATAATGTGATTGCGAAGGCCTCCAAAGGCTTCGTTTTCAACTTTTACTCTCTCATTTCCGGTATAGACCAGTCCTTTGATATACAGGTCATTTCCGCTTTGAACGGAAAACTCTCCCCGCACGGACTCTCCCGGCGAAAGGATCCCTTCGATCCTTTCTGGCTTTATCACCAGCTCTGGCACGCTGCTGTCAACGATCCCGCGGGCCAGGCGGTTGATCCGTTCTCTCATACACTACCACCTGTATCTTTGTCTGTCAGTTTCTTGAATATCGGATTGCTACGTGCTTCGCGCTCCCGCAATCCTAAAAACATTCGTATTCCCATGATATCACAATTCCCTCTGTTTTAAAAGTGAAATCTGTCTTGATTTAGAGAAGCAAACTTGTTATGATAGATAAGAATATTTGGAAATCTTTTAACGGAGTGTGAAATAATGCTTACAGAACCTATGACTTTATATAAACTGATGAACCTGTATCTGTTAAAGCAGGTAAATTTTCCCCTTACCAACGCCCAACTTACCAGCTTTTTTACAGAGCATGATTATACCACCTATTTCACACTGCAGCAGGCTTTAAATGAACTGGAAGATGCCGGTCTGATCCACAAAGAAGCCAGTCATTCCAGCACCCGCTATGACATTACAAAAGAAGGGGAAGAGACCTTAAACTTTTTCGGAAAGAATATCTCTCCTGCCATCATCAGCGATATGGATGAGTATTTAAAGGAAAATAAATTCCGCCTGCGGGAAGAGGTTGGCACTACCGCCGATTTCTATAAAGGCACCAACCAGGACTATATCGTCCACTGCGAAGTACGTGAAAACAAAGCTGTTCTCATCGGTCTGGATCTTTCCGTTCCTGACAAAGAACAGGCAGAAGCCGTATGCGGCGCCTGGAGACGCAAAAGCCAGGAGATTTATTCTCATGTAATGCATACGCTGTTATCTTAAATTGTGGAAAAAAGTATAAGCAGCACATCACCGCCGTACCGGCGGTATGTTGACGATCCCATTAACAAATCAGCGGACGCGCCACTGGCGCCTCCTCGATATGCATGACAACAAAAAGCACAGTCTGGAGAAAAAATCTCGCAACTGTGCTTTTTATTTTATATCAGATCTTTAATTTTCCTGTTCTGGTACATTCTCTTCTGCTTCCACAGCTGCATTTTCACCTGCATCTGCCATGGTATCTTCGATCAACTTCCAGATCTCTTCTCTTCCCTGCTTTGTTTCAGCAGAAAACGGGATAATGATGCCGCCTTTTTCCATTCCAAGACCCTGACGGACGATCTTTACATTTTTCTGGATCTGGCTGCGGTTGATCTTGTCCAGCTTTGTGGCAATGATCACCGGGTGATAGCCGTTGTAGATGATCCAGTCATACATCATCTTGTCATTGGCAGATGGTTCGTGGCGGATATCGATAAGAAGGAATACCATTTTCAACATGGCAGAGTTTCTAAGATACCGTTCGATCATCTTGCCCCATTTTTCCTTGGCTTCCAAAGAAACCTTGGCATAGCCATATCCAGGAAGATCCACATAATACAACTCTTTGTTGATATTGTAAAAGTTGATGGTCTGGGTCTTTCCAGGCTGGGAAGAAGTTCTTGCGTAGGCTTTCCGGTTCATCAGGGCATTGATCAATGAGGATTTTCCTACATTTGATTTTCCTGCAAACGCGAACTCCGGCAGTGTGTTGTCCGGAAGTTTGCTGGTAACACCGCAGACAGTTTCCAGATTTACATCTCTGATGATCATACAAACGCCTCCTTTATTACTTCATCCATAGTTTTTACATAAACAATCTCCAGACCCTTTGTGATCTCCTTGGAAAGTTCTGCCATATCCGGCCGGTTCTTATCCGGGACCAGAACATTCTTCATATGAGCCATTCTGGCTGCCAGGATCTTCTCCTTTAAGCCGCCGATGGGCAGTACTCTTCCACGTAAGGTGATCTCGCCTGTCATGGCCACCTCTGCCTTTACCTTGTGTCCTGTAACAGCAGACAGCATAGCCGTAGCCATGGTAATGCCTGCAGACGGGCCATCCTTTGGCACAGCACCTTCTGGAATGTGGATATGCAGGTCATGCTTTTCAAAATAATCATCTGCTACCTTATAGTCCGGGCAGATAGAACGCACATAAGTGAGTGCGATCTGGGCAGACTCTTTCATTACATCACCCATTTGGCCTGTCATAAGGAGATTTCCCTTTCCAGGCATCACATTTACCTCGATCTGTAAGGTATCTCCGCCTACACTGGTCCATGCCAGTCCTCTTACGATACCTACCTGATCCTCTTCGTTGGCGTCTTCAAAAGAAACCCGTTCTTTTCCAAGATATTTTTCCAGATTTCCTTCATTGATGCGGATGGGTCCTTCTTTCTTCTCCAGATACTTTCTGGCTGCCTTGCGGCATACATCCCCGATCCGGCGCTCTAAGTTACGCACACCGGCTTCTCTGGTATAATTGTGGATGATCTTTTCCAGGCTCTTGTCGGAAAATACGATCTGCTGTGGTGTAAGGCCATTTCGCTCCACCTGTTTTCCTACCAGATAATCCTTTGCAATGTGGAATTTTTCATTTTCCGTATAACTGTTCACCTCGATCAGCTCCATACGGTCTAATAATGGTCCCGGTATGGTCTGTGTGGTATTGGCAGTGGCGATAAACAGCACATGGGACAGGTCTACTGGAACCTCTACATAGTGATCACGGAATTTCACATTCTGCTCTCCGTCCAAAACCTCCAACAGCGCAGAAGAAGTATCTCCCTTATAATCGCTGCTTACCTTGTCGATCTCATCAAGAAGCATTAAAGGGTTAGCAACACCGGCCTGTCTTAATCCGTCCACTAAACGGCCCGGCATAGCTCCTACATAGGTCTTTCTGTGGCCGCGGATCTCAGCTTCGTCTCTGACACCGCCAAGGCTGATACGCACATACTTCTTGTTTAATGCCTTTGCAACGGATCTTGCAATAGAGGTCTTTCCAGTTCCTGGCGGGCCCACCAGACAGATAATGGGACTGGTTCCCTTTTTCGTAAGAGAACGCACTGCCAGATACTCTAAAATACGCTCTTTTACTTTCTCCAGGCCATAGTGATCTTCATTTAAAATCTTTTCCGCATGGCGGATATCCTCGTTATCCCTGGAAACTTTCTTCCATGGCAGTTCCAGAAGAGTCTCTATGTAAGTACGCAGCACATTTGCTTCCTGACTTCCTGCAGGCATAGTGCGGAAACGGCCGATCTCTTTTAACAGCTTTTCTTTTACCTCTTTGTCTGCTTTTAACTCTTCTGTTTTCTTCTGATATTCATCAGCATCGGATAAGGGGTTATCTTCCCCTAACTCCTGGCGGATGATCTTCATCTGCTCCCGCAGGATATATTCCTTCTGGTTCTGGTCAATATCTGCTTTTACTTTCTCCTGGAAATCCTTTTTTATACGGTAAACTTCCATTTCTGTCATGAGGGTCTGAAGGACTGCCTCATATTTGCCGGACATGGTAGTACATTCCAGGATCGCCTGGCACACCGTATAATCCCATGGCATCTGGACCGGGATCTGCTTTAACATTTCCTTCAGATCGCCAATGAGTAAAAGCGCCGGAAGGATCTCCTTTGCCACACGAGGGTTCACCGTTCCGTATTCTTCCAGTTTATCTTTTAAAATACGCAGCATGGCTTCCCTGGCAAGAGGTTCTGTATCTTCCTCCTCTTCCCCAAAAAGACTGATCTCACCCATGAGATAAGGCTCTTCTGTATCAAAGCAGAGAAGTTCTGCCTTATTCAGTCCTTCCACCAGGACGCGGACGCTTTTAGAAGGGAGCTTTACCAGCTGCTTTACAACAGCCACTGTACCAATCTGGTACAGGTCATCCAGATCCGGATCCGGCACTTCCGGGTGTTTCTGGCTGACTAAAAACAGTTTCTGATCCCCTAACATGGCTTTTTCTACCGCTGCTATGGATTTTTTCCTGCTTACATCAAAATGCTGTACCATACCCGGCAGGATGGTCATTCCCCGCAGAGCCACGGTAGGCATTACTATTACTTGTTCTTCCATTCTATCTTATGCACCTTTCAATGTATACACCTGTATCTGAAAAGAGGGCATGCCGCAAAATAAGACTACTTTACGACAGCCCCCTTAATGTTCTCTCGAAATCTTTCTGTGCCTGATTTTGTGAGAAGATTTTTTGTCAGTTGTGCCCGAATTTCTGAGGCGTACATGATCGTACGTTGATGAAATTCGGGTGCGACTGGCGGAAAATCGGCCACAAAGGCAGGTGCATGAAAGGTTTCGTGAGAACATTTATATTAGGCGATCTCTCCTTTTTTACCACCGCGAAGTCTGTCCGTCGCAGATTTACGGGCAGTTGTCGGAGCTGCATCACGATATACCAGTTCCGGCTCACCTGTCTTATCGATCACATCTTTTGTAATGGTACAGATACCTACTGTATCATCAGACGGGATCTCATACATCAGATCCATCATAGCATTTTCCAGGATGGAACGCAGTCCTCTGGCACCGATCTTTCTCTTTACTGCCAGATTTGCCACTTCTTCCAGAGCCTCTGGTGTAAATTCAAGCTTTACATCATCCAGCTCAAACAGCTTCTTGTACTGCTTGGTAAGGGCATTTTTCGGTTCAGAAAGGATCCTTACCATGGCTTCCTTTGTAAGTTGCTCTAAGGATACCATAACCGGAACACGGCCGATAAACTCAGGGATCAGACCAAATTTGGCCAGATCTCTCGGCTCTACCTGTCGTAAAAGTTCATCAATATCCATCTCATTGCGGTTTACCACTTCTGCGTTAAATCCAATGGAACCTGCACTCATACGCTGCTCTACGATCTTTTCTAGTCCGTCAAAAGCACCGCCGCAGATAAACAGGATATTGGTGGTATCGATCTGGATCAGCTCCTGATGAGGATGCTTTCTTCCACCCTGAGGCGGAACACTGGCAATAGTTCCCTCTAAGATCTTAAGAAGGGCCTGCTGCACACCTTCACCAGATACATCTCTTGTAATAGAAACGTTTTCTGATTTCTTGGTAATCTTGTCGATCTCATCAATATAGATGATACCGTATTCAGCCCGTTCAATATCATAATCTGCAGCCTGGATCAGCTTTAACAGGATATTTTCCACGTCTTCGCCTACATAGCCGGCCTCAGTAAGGGAGGTTGCATCTGCAATGGCAAAAGGAACGTTTAAGATCTTCGCCATAGTCTGTGCCAGATAAGTCTTACCGGAACCTGTAGGTCCGATCATCAGGATATTGCTCTTTTGTACATCCACATCCATATGCTGGCAGGAGGTAACTCTCTTATAATGATTGTAAACAGCTACAGACAACACTTTTTTTGCATCGTCCTGGCCAATTACATATTCATCTAAAAATGCTTTGATCTCCTTTGGCTTTAACAGATGGATATCGTTAAAAAGAGGTGCTTCCTCTTCTACGTCTTCCTCCTCCTGCTTTCCCAGCTCTTCCTCTAAGATCTCAGAGCATAATTCAATACATTCATCGCAGATAAATACATTATGATTACCAGAACCGGCGATCATTTTTCTAACCTGATCCTGTGTCCTTCCGCAAAAGGAGCAGCGGATCGTATCATCTGGTCTAATTGGCATACTATACTGTACCTAACCTTTCATATCCGAATCCATATATTTCTGTAATTAATGATGAGCAAGGATCTCGTCGATCAGACCATATTCTTTTGCTTCCTGTGCAGTCATGTAGTTGTCGCGCTCTGTATCACGGGCGATCTCTTCATAATTTCTGCCAGTATTGGCAGCCAGGATCTCATTTAATTTCTTCTTGGTCTTTAAAATGTTTTCTGCAACGATCTGGATCTCTGTTGCCTGTCCTCTTGCACCGCCGGAAGGCTGATGGATCATGATCTCAGAGTTAGGCAGTGCAAAACGTTTTCCCTTGGTTCCTCCGGAAAGCAGGAAAGCACCCATACTTGCTGCCATACCAATACAGATAGTGGACACATCGCACTTGATGTAATTCATGGTATCGTAAATAGCAAAACCTGCAGATACAGAACCGCCTGGGCTGTTAATGTACAGATGGATATCCTTAGAAGGATCCTCTGCTTCCAGGAACAGTAACTGTGCTACGATAATGCTTGCGGAAGTGTCATTAACCTCTTCTCCCAGAAAAATAATTCTTTCCTTAAGAAGTCTGGAATAAATATCATAAGAGCGCTCGCCGCGGCTTGTCTGCTCAATGACATAAGGTACTAAACTCATATAACCATCCTCCGTTATGATCTTTATATCTGTTTTTTGCCCCATAGTGGGAATTTTTCCCAGATATACGTTTAATATACAAAACCAAGGAGACTCTCAGCAGAGAATCCCCCCGGTCTCTTTTGTACAACTTTGTTTAATTCATTAAGCCAGCTTAGCTTCTGCTACTAACAGATCAACTGCCTGCTGTACAGCCAGGTCTTCCTTCATCTGCTTAACATCGCTTTCGCTCATATAGCTCTTTAACTTCTCAACTTCCATCTTGTAAGCTTCAGCCATCTTAGCTACTTCTTCGTCAACCTTCTTATCAGAGATCTGGATGTTCTCAGCCTTAGCAACTGCTTCCAGAACCAGTCTGGTGCGGATTCTCTTCTCAGCATCTGGACGAGCCTGTTCCTTCATCTGCTCTACGGTCATGCCGGTGTACTTTAAGTACATATCCAGAGACAGTCCCTGGCTCTGCATACGGCGGGCCATATCCTGAACCATGTTCTCAGCCTGAGCGTCGATCATCTTCTCTGGGATCTCCATAGATGCGTTCTCAACAACCTTAGCAACTACAGCGTCTTCGTTCTTGGAGTTTGCCTCGATTTCCTTCTTCTCAGCTAACTTCTTCTCAACGTCCTTCTTGTACTCATCTAATGTATCGAATTCAGAAACCTCAGATGCGAACTCATCGTTTAACTCTGGAAGTTCTTTAACCTTGATCTCCTTAACAGTTACCTTGAAGGTAGCTGGCTTTCCAGCCAGTTCTGCTGCATGGTACTCAGTTGGGAAGGTTACGTTTACTTCGCACTCTTCACCGATCTTCTTGCCGATCAGCTGCTCTTCAAAGGTATCGATAAAAGAATGGGAACCAATGGTTAATGGATAGTCCTCAGCCTTTCCGCCTTCAAAGCCCTTGCCGTCTACAAATCCCTCGAAGTCGATCACGGTCTGGTCGCCGTCTTCTACTCCACGGTCTTCAACAGTGATCAGTCTTGCATTCTGCTCCTGAACCTTCTTTAATTCAGCCTCAACATCTTCTGCACTTACAGAAGCGTCAGCCTTTTCTACTTCTACGCCCTTGTACTGGCCTAAAGTAACTTCTGGCTTAACTGCTACTAATGCGCTGTATACGAATGGCTCATCTTTGCCGATCTTCTCGATGGTAACTTCTGGTCTGGAAACGATCTCCAGTCCGCTTTCCTTCATAGCTTCAGCGTAGGAAGCGTTGATTGCTTCATCAGCTGCATCCTCATAGAATACGCCTTCGCCATACATCTTTTCGATCATAGCCTGAGGAGCTTTTCCTTTACGGAAGCCTGGGATGGAGAAGCGGTTCTTGTTCTTGTTGAACGCTTTCTTGATCGCAGCCTTAAAATCCTCAGCGCTGACTTCTACAGTCAGTTTTGCCATATTCTTCTCTAATTTTTCTACCTGTACACTCATTTCTACGGGTTCCTCCTTGAAAATATATGTGATTCGCCCATATCCATGAGGGCGCTACACTTCAAGTTAGCATTATAGCATGGCCGTCAGAAAAACGCCAGTATTTTTTGATAAATTTCATAAATTTGCGGTTTTTCTACTAAATCTTATGATATAATGAGCGCAGAAAAAAACAAGCGGCTGCGTAGCAGACATTTGTTTTTTGCAAGCCATTAACGAATGAACCCCTGTTTTTGACAGCTTTTTAATGTTAAAAGTCCCTCAGGCCGCATTCTAAGCGG
>CAVIPV010000063.1:0-15074 GCA_963644495.1 Prevotella sp.
GTCACTACGTTGCTGCGGATCATGAAAGGAGGTACGCAGTAAGTAAATCCACGGTTGATCATGAAATCTCTAGCATATGCGATAACAGCAGAGTGCAGTCTTGCAATGTCACCCATTAAGTAGTAGAAGCCATTTCCTGCTACTCTTCTTGCTGCGTCTAAGTCAATGCCGTTGAAGCTTTCCATAATATCTGTGTGATATGGGATCTCGAAATCAGGTACTACAGGCTCGCCGAAGCGTTCGATCTCAACGTTCTGGCTGTCATCTTTACCGATCGGTACGCTTGGATCAATGATGTTAGGAATGGTCATCATGATCTTTAAGATCTTCTCGGAAAGTTCTGCTTCTTTTGCTTCTAATTCAGTCAGTCTTGCAGAGTTAGCGCTTACCTGCTTCTTAACTTCTTCTGCTTCTTCTTTCTTGCCCTGTCCCATAAGAGCGCCGATCTGCTTGGACAGTTTGTTTCTGCTTGCTCTTAAATCATCTGCTTCCTTCTGGGTGGTGCGGCTCTCTGCGTCTAATTCGATCACCTCATCTACCAGCGGCAGCTTGCTGTCCTGGAATTTATTCTTAATGTTCTGTTTTACGATGTCTGGATTTTCTCTGACAAACTTTAAATCTAACATGATACTCCTCCTGGATTTTTCTTTCCTTATTATATAGCGATCATTTATATGGCATATATGCCATATTTCGCCAACTGCTATTGAGTATATAACATTTTCCCCAGATTGAAAAGACCTTTTTGTGTTTAAAAAAGGCTTAACAGGTCCAAAAAGCCTTATTTTACTTTATATCTTACCAGTTTTCCCATCAGCTCTTCAAAACATACCCCATTTTCTACAGGTATCTGAAGTTCTTCAGAGCGGCGGATGCAGTCTTTTACAAAATCAGCAGCCAGAGTCACTCCCTCTGCCAGGCTGCCGCCTCTTACACAGACACCGGCCACTACAGAAGAAAATACATCTCCTGTGCCGGGGCGCTCTGTACCGATCTTTTTGCGGCGTATATAAGCTATTTCTTTTCCCTTTTCAGCCACAGCATTGACCAGGTACTCTCCTTCCCGTACTCCGGTGATTACAACGCCTGACGGTCCCATAGCAAGAAGTTCACCGGCAAGTTCTTCTATCTCTTTCCGGCTCCAGCCTTCTTTTTTATAAGGACGGTCTGTTAAAATACAGGCTTCTGTGAGATTAGGGGTTAAAATATCCGCCATCTCTGCCAGCTCCTTCATCTTCCGGCACATGGTCTCTGTATAGGTAGCATAGGCTTCCCCGTGATCTCCCATGATCGGGTCTACGATCACCTTTGTTTTGGGCCCCTTAAATTCCGCGATCATATTTTTGACGATCTGGATCTGGCGTTCAGAACCTAAAAATCCGGAAACAATGCCGTCAAAAGACAGCTTAAGCTCTTTCCACTTTTCAATATAAGGTTCCATTTTGTCAGTGTAATCGTCAAAAAAATAAGCCGGGAAACCTGTGTGGTTGGAAAGCACAGAGGTTGGAACCGGACAGCACTGGATCTTCAGTGCCGCTAAAACAGGTAAAGCCACTGTAATAGAACAGCGGCCATAACCTGAAAGATCATTGATCATTGCGATTTTTTTCTGGTGATATTGTGTCATTCGTCACTCCTGGATCTTTATATGCCCACACAAAAATGTCAGGGCATTATTTTAACTTCTCAAATAAACCGGAACGGATCAGAGCCGTTCTCACTGGCATATAAACTACAACAGATGCAATGGTAGATGTAACTGCGTTAATAGAGGTTGCTGCTACGTTCCATGCAAGTGTCAGCTCTGCTGCAGGTTTTCCCATGATCCATAACTTGTAGTAGTAACCTACTAACGGATCAAAGATCACGTTAAATAACAGACCACATACAGCTGCTGCAATGGCAAAAGTTAATACTTTCTTGCTGTCTCTGGTTTCATTGATATGTCCAATGTGATGTGCTACCAGACCGGTGATCAGGCCGATACAAAACTTTAAGATAAAAGTCTTTGGTGCATAGAACACATATACTGGATCAAAAAGATCTCCGATGGTCATACCAATAGCACCGCCTAAACCGCCGTAAAAGCCGCCTATGAGCAATGCTCCTAAAACGCAGACTGCATTCCCCAGATGGATGGAAGTTGCATCTCCTCCTGGAAGCTGGATCTTAAACTGTAAAAATGTAAATACCACATAAGATAATGCGGCAAAAAGTCCGGTAAGAGCGATCTTATAAACTTTATTGCCCGTTGCCTTTGGTTCTTCATGTACTGCCTGTGCTGTATTCATAATTGTCCTCCTCTGACCGGTTTTCTGTTAAAAAATTATCCGGTTCTTTCGTTAGGAGGTATACTAACACTTTGATGGATAGTATTAAATATCCAGTTTATGCATTTTAAACCAGTCCAGTTTGAAATCTTTGGTCAGTCATGGGACTCTACTGTGATCAAAACACCGTCTGTAAAGGTAATGGTCCCTTCCTCTTCTACCAGCTCATTGCTGATGCAAAGGCTGGTTCCAACGGAAATATCCCGGTCAGTGAGCGGATATTTGAATCCTTTTAAGGTGATGCCCGTTACCTCTTCTGTAAGAGGCAAAAAAGAAATATATTTTCCCCATATTTCCTCTTTTCGGAAAGTATGCTCTCCATCAATAAGGTACAGACGGTTCTGACTGTCCACAATCTCTGCATAAGTGCCTTTTTGCAGGCACGGGAACAGCAGGTGGATATTTCCGATCATATGGTCCAATCTTCCTCCTGTAGCCCCTAACAAAGTAATATGGCTGCAGTTCATGGCAAGAGCCCGCTTAATGGCAAGTTCTGTGTCTGTATCGTCTTTTTCCGGCTGGTGTACTTCCCATACGATGTGTTCCATTTTCCGGTAATAAGCCAGTATTTCCGGGTGGACCGTATCAAAATCCCCTACGATCACATCCGGGATGATCCCCAGTTCTTTCGCTGCTTCCAGTCCTCCGTCTACAGCGATCACTTTCTCGTATTTATTTTTCTCTAAAAAAGAACCGGCGAAAGCAAGGGAAAACTTCCCGCCGGTTAAGATCAGACAACGTTTCATTTCTCGTATTCCTTAAAGATCTCATTAAATTCTTTTACTCTTGCTGCCGGATCAGAGCCAAATACAGCAGAACCTGCTACAAATACATTGGCACCTGCTTTAAGAACTTCTCTTACATTAGCCGCACTGATGCCGCCGTCTACCTGGATATCGGTAGTAAGACCCTTTGCGTCGCACATAGCCCGAACCTGTTTTACTTTATCTAAGGTATAAGGGATGAATTTCTGGCCGCCAAAGCCTGGATTTACAGACATGATCAGCACCATGTCTAACTGTCCTAAAATACATTCCAGAACAGATACAGGTGTAGCCGGATTTAAAGCAACGCCAGCTTTACAGCCAGCTTCTTTGATCTGGTTTACCACACGGTCCAGGTGGGCACATGCCTCTGCATGCACGGTAATGATATCTGCGCCCGCCTTTTTAATGTCTTCTACATAACGTCCCGGCTCTTCCACCATCATATGAACGTCAAAGACCATATTTGTCACTTTTCTCAGGCTTTTAAGCACCGGCATTCCAAAAGAAATACTTGGAACAAAGGCTCCATCCATTACATCCAGGTGCAGATATGGTGCCCCTGCTTCTTCGATCTCATGGACCTGCTCTCCCAGTCTGGTAAAATCTGCCGCCAGTAATGACGGTGCTACTTTGTACTCCATGTTAATATCTCCTTTTCTGCTTTAATTCTTCATACATCAGGCGGTAATTATCGTAGCGGCTCTGGCTTATTTTTCCTTCTGCCACTGCGTCTTTTACGCCGCACACTTTTTCTCCTATATGGACACAGCCCAAAAACTTACAGTCATCTTCATACCGAGCAAATTCCGGGAAATAATCCTTTAACTCATTTGCTTCTATATCTGGTGTAAACATGGAACTGAAACCTGGGGTATCCATCATATAGGTATCTTTTTCAACGAAAAACAGCTGGGAATGACGGGTGGTATGCTTTCCTCGCTCGATCTTGCGGCTGATATCTCCGGTTTCCATCTCTGCCTCCGGCTGGATGCGGTTGGTTAAAGAAGATTTTCCCACACCGGAAGGTCCCGCCAATACAGTGGTCTTTCCACGAAGAAGATCCCGTACCTGTTCAATGCCGGTCTCTTCCATAGCACTGATAAAATATACCGGATAGCCGGCCGGTTCATAGATGCTTCGATACTGCTCCATTAAAGACTCATCTCCCAGATCCTGCTTGTTAAAGCACAAAGTCACTGGAATATCTTCCATGGACATCATCACCAAAAAGCGGTCTAAAAGATTTAAGTTTGGTGCCGGATGAGTCAGGGCAAAAAGCACTAACGCCTGGTCTACATTGGCTGCTGCCGGACGGATCAGCTGGTTTTTCCTTGGAAGGATCTCATCAATGTTTCCTTCCATAGCTTCTTCATCCAGCACGGAAAACTCTACATCATCCCCAACTAAAGGCTTGATCTTCCTGTTTCTGAAAATGCCTTTTGCCTTGCACTGGTATACTTCATTTTCGCCGTTATTTACATAATAGAATCCTGCGATCCCTTTGATTATCTTTCCTGTCATGTTCTTTCTCCTCGTAATTTCTATATTAACCTACCGGGAAGAAAGAGACCGGATAAGAGGCGATCACTGTATCCTTCTCCATATCTACCACTTCTACTGTACCATTTTCCACTCCATATGCCCCTTTGATCCTTGGGAATACGATAGGGATATCCTGGGAACCTACAACCAGTCTTGGACTGATAAGCGGCGTATAAACATCCGCTCCGCTTACATCTTTCTGTTTTAAGCGGATAGAGATCTTTACACTGCTTGTCTGGGAAGCAGGTCCAATATAATTACTTAAAGAGCAGGTAGTATCAATGGAACCAATATAGTAAGATTCATCATCTGCCTGCGCCTGGGTGCTTCCCTCTTCTTCCATCTGGTTGACCACATAATCCACAGTGGACGACGGATCCAGCACTGTGCCTGGTAGTACAGACTGGCTTAAAACGGTGCCTTCCGGCTTTCCTGCATCATAATCATAAGTTACAGTACCTGTTTTTAAACCAGCTGCCTTTAAAAGAGCATCTGCTGTCACTTCATCTTTGCCGATCAGTTTCGGCACCTGTCCCTGGGCTGTCTTTGGTCCGGTGCTTACAACTAATTCAATGGTATCTCCTACTTTTGCCTGTTCCGGGCTGTAACGGATGACTTTTCCTGTTTCAATGTTGTCATTTGCTTCTTCTTTTAAGGTCACTTTCAGTTCTTTGTCTGTTAAAAGCTTCTGGGCATCTTCTCCAGAAAGCTGTTCCAGTCCCAGAGAGGAAAGATCTACCTTGTCGCTTCCTTTGCTGATGGTCACGCCTACGGTACTCCATTTTTCTACAACTTCCCCTTCTGCCACATCCTGGCGCATAACCTGGTCTTCTTTGTAATTATCAGAGTAATCTTCTGTTTCAATACTCATTACCAGGTTATATTCCTTTAACTTGGCTTCCGCCATATCCTTTGGAAGCCCCAGTACATTTGGCATATAAGTCTGGTTGTCTGCCAGGGAAACATTAATGCCTTCTGTAGCTTCTTCACTGGTAACTACCTCTGTTTCCTGGCTCTGTCCACTCTTTGGCCAGAATAAGCCGGTCAGCCTTGAAAATACGAAAATGACTACTACAGCTACTAAAACAGCTGCAACAATACCCATGACCATGATAATACGTTCAAACTGGGTACTTACATCTTTTTCTTTTCTTCTGCCTTTATGCTTTTTATGAGGGGATGCCTGAGTCTGTTTTTCTTCTTCCTCATAACTGTCCTCTTCTGCTTCTTCCAGTGTCTGGACATCTTCAGCGGACTCATTTTCCGGCTCTTTCACTGCCGTTTCTTCCACGCGGGGTCTTCTGCGCTCCTGGATCTGGGACAATTCTTCTCTGGAAATAGGTCTTGTTACATAAGGATCATTTTCTTCATCCGTCTGAGGCACAACTCCATAAATATCATAATCCGGATCTACCATCACATGGCGAAGATCTGTAATCACATCCCCTATAGAAGGATACCGTCTGTCCGGCTTTTTCTGGGTACATTTTAAAATGATCTGCTCTAAGCCGCTGCTTACTACAGGATTTAATTCAGCAGGAGGCGTGATAGGTGTCTCTAAATGGGCCAGAGCAACGGCAACTGTATTATCTCCCTCAAAAGGCACTCTGCCGGTAACCATTTCATACATGGTGATACCAAAGGAATAAATATCGCTTCGCTCATCGCAATACCCCCCTCTGGCCTGTTCCGGAGAGATGTAGTGCACAGAACCTACTGCTGTGGCATTCATGGTCTGACTGGATACAGCTCTTGCAATGCCGAAATCAGCTACTTTTACATTTCCATCCCTGGAAATGATCATGTTCTGGGGCTTAATGTCCCGGTGGATGATATGCTGCTCATGGGCAGCTGCAATTCCCTGTGCCACCTGGATAGCAATGCCAATAGCTTCTTTATTCTCAAGGAAACCTTTCTTTTCGATATAGCTTTTTAAGGTAATGCCCTCGATCAGCTCCATAACGATATAATGAAGGTCGCCCTCATCTACAACATCATAAACATTGACAATGTTAGGATGGGAAAGTCTGGCTGCTGCCTGGGCTTCCATTTTAAATTTGCTGACAAAATTTTCATCAGAAACAAATTCTTCTTTCAGTACTTTAATAGCCACCAGACGGTTTAAGGTATGGCATTTGGCCTTATAGACCACTGACATGCCGCCGGAGCCGATCTGCTCTAATATCTCATATCGGTCCTGAAGATACGTTCCCGGATTTAACATGATCCCATCCCTCCTTCCTGAGGCTTCACAAGTACAACTGCAATATTGTCTGTTCCCCCTCTGTTATTTGCCTCTGCGATCAGACGTTCTGCTTTTTCCTTTAAGGTTCCTTCTGAAAGAATGATGGAACACAGGGTATCATTATCCACCATATTGCTCAGTCCGTCTGAGCACAGCAAAATATGATCCCCCGGCGCTAATTCTTCCTCAAAGAAATCCGGTTCTATATCCGGCCGGATACCTGCAGCCCGGGTGATAATGTTCTTTTTCCGGTTGTAATCGGCACTTCCCCGCTGCATCATCCCCATAGCTACCATTTCTTCTACATAAGAATGGTCCCTGGTGATCTGGCGGATGGCTCCGTCATGGATCAGGTATAAACGGCTGTCTCCTATGTTGGCAGCATAGAGAACACCGTCCTCGATCACGGCAGCTACTAAGGTGCAGCCCATTCCCTGAAATTCTTCTCTTTCTAAAGACATTTCATAAAGGGCCTTATTCACTGTTTTGATCCCCTCTTTTAACTGGGTGACGCAGGGTCCGTCCTGACGGTGGTTTAAATACACCACCAGGTTCTCCACCATGAAACGGGAGGCATAATCTCCCGCCTTATGGCCACCCATTCCATCTGCCACCAAAAACAGATCCGGCAGAGAGCCTACTTTTTCAGGAGAAGCATAGATATAATCCTGATTCATGGAACGGACTCTTCCTGTATCTGTCAGTGCATATGCTTCCATATCAGATCTCTCCTTCCTCCAGATAGCTCTTTCTTAACTGGCCGCAGGCGCCGCCAATATCACGGCCCATTTCCCTGCGCACCGTTGCGTTGATCCCATGTCGTTCCAGATAGTTTTTGAACTGTTCAATGGCTTTACGGTCTGACTGGACGTAATCTCTCTCTTTAATAGGGTTTACCGGGATCAGATTTACATGACCATGCTGGTCTTTAATAAGCTCCGTAAGAGCTTTTGCCTCTTCTAAGTTGTCATTGACACCTTTTACAAGGCTGTATTCAAAGGTAAGTCTTCTGCCTGTTTTTTCAAAATAATAATGGCAGGCTTCTAATACATCTTTCAACTTAAAACTGTTTGCTATAGGCATCAGCGTCTTTCGCACCTCGTCGTTTGGCGCATGTAAAGACAATGCCAGTGTCACCTGAAGACCTTCTTCTGCGAATTTCCGGATGCCCGGCACAATACCGCAGGTGGAAATAGTCAGGTTTCTCTGGCTGATATTTAATCCCTTGTCGCTGGAGATCAGTCGGATAAAGCGGACTACATTGTCATAATTATCCATTGGCTCCCCGGAACCCATGACTACGATATTAGATACCCGCTCTCCTGTAATGGTCTGGATGCTGTAGATCTGGTCAAGCATTTCCGAAGGACGCAGGTTCCTCTCCATGCCGTCTAAAGTAGAAGCACAGAAACGGCAGCCCATACGGCAACCCACCTGGGAGGAAATACATACGGAATTTCCATGGTGATACTGCATCCATACGCTTTCGATCACATTGCCGTCTTCTAAGCGGAACAGATATTTTCTGGTACCGTCAATGGCAGAAATGCGCTCTCCTGCTACCTGTAATGCAGTAAGACTGTAATTCTCCTTTAATTTCTGACGCAGGTCTTTGGACAGCGTGCTCATATCGTCAAAGCTTTCTGCCAGCTTTACATGAAGCCAGTCATAAAGCTGCTTTGCCCTGAAAGATTTCTCTCCCAGGGCTGTCATTTCTGCTGTCACTTCTCCCAGTGTCATAGACTTTATATCTTTTTTACCTTTTGTATCGATCAGGTCTAACATATATATGAATACTCCTATGGTTCTCTTTTAAAAACGCTGATGAAAAAGCCGTCATAATCTTCAAAAGGATGGATACCTGGAAGGATCTGGATCTGTCCATTTTTCAGATCCATACCTGGATATGTGCCTTCTTTTAAACCTTCAAAGGCTTTTCCCTTTAATGGAAACGTTTCTGTCAGATCCAGCGGCTTAAAGGGCAGGTTTTCTGCGATCCAGCGGGCATTTTCTGTATTTTCTTCTTTATTTATAGTGCAGGTACTGTAGATCAGGCGGCCGCCTGGTTTTACATATTTCCACACAACAGACAATATATCTCTCTGCAGCTTTGAAAGCTCTTTTAAGTTTTCTTTGGCAGTATGGTATTTAATATCCGGCTTTCTTCCGATAATTCCCAGTCCGGAACATGGCAGATCGGCGATCACCAGGTCTGCTTTATTTTCACTTTCAGGATCAAATTCTGTTGCATCCCACTGGACTGCTTTTACATTTAACGCGCCCATACGGCCGGCGTTTTCTTCGATCAGCGCCACCTTCTGGTATGTAAGGTCCCTGGCTTCCACACAGCCGGTTCCCTGCATTTTATCTGCAAGATGAAGGCTTTTTCCGCCGGGAGCTGCGCATACATCAATAATATAACTGTCTTTTTTTGGCGCTGCCAGCTCTCCCACTAAAGCAGAGCTGATATCCTGCACCTGGATCCAGCCTTTCTGAAAGGCTTCCAGGCTTTCCAGATAATCATAACCAGATAAAGCAACCATGGCATCAAAACCTTCTACCGGCTCTGCCACTGCCTGCTGCTCTTTTAAGGATGCAAGGATTTCTTCCTTTGAAGCAAGGTTGAAATTGCAGCGCACCCATACAGGCCGTTCCTTTAAGAAAGAAGCGGCGATAGCTTCTGCATTTTCTTTTCCCCAGTCTTTTTCCCACATGGAATACATCCACTGTGGAAGGCTGTAGCGCAGATAAGGCTTCGAAAGGTCTAACTCTTCCTTGTTTCTTGCAATGGTACGCAAAACTCCGTTTACAAAGCCTTTCAGCCCCTGAAAATGGTGGTGTATGGCCAGTTTTACTGCTTCGTTGCATACAGCACTGTCTGGTACACGGTCCATGTAAAGGAGCTGGTAGACACTCATCCGCAGGATATTACGGATGAGCGGTTTCATTTTTTCTGTTTTCGTTTTTGAATAGCTGTTTATGATAAAATCGATCTGGAGCAGATATTCCAAAGTTCCCTCTGTCACTCTGGTGATAAATGCCCGGTCTGGTTTTTCCAGATACTGGAACTTGCTTAACGCCTGATTTAATACCAGATGGACGAAATTACCCTTATCCAGTACTTCCGTCAGGATTCCCAGTACGATCTCCCGGTTTTCCAGGCCTCTGTCTATGGCTTTTGCCATACGTAGTTCCCCTTTCTAGTCATTTCTGCGTCTGTTTCCAAACAGAAGCAGAAGTCTTAAAAGCTGCAGCAGGGATGATGCAGCTGCGGCTACATAGGTCAGTGCCGCTGCATTTAATACCTGTCTGGTCTGTCCTACTTCCCGTCCCTCTAAAATGCCGATGGAATCAAGAAGAGTTACAGCTCTGTGAGAAGCATTGTACTCTACAGGCAGTGTAACAATCTGGAACAGAACAGCCAGTGAAAACATAAGGATCCCCAGGTTAATAAGACCGGTTCCTCCTAAAACAACGCCAAGAATGATGAGAAACCATGAGATCTGGGAGCCGAAATTAGCTACAGGCACTAAAGCTGCACGCAGTCTTAAAGGCACATAATCCCTGGCATCCTGGATAGCATGGCCGCACTCATGGGCTGCTACACCAATTGCTGCAATGGAAGTAGAGCCATAAACGGTATCAGACAGGTTTACTGTCTTGCTTCTTGGGTCATAATGGTCAGTAAGTTTTCCTGATACGTGGCGCACAGTCACATCATAGATCCCCTGGGACTGTAAAATACGCTGTGCTGCCTGGGCGCCGGTCATACCGCAGCGGCTGGCTACGGAAGAATAACGGCTGTAGGTAGCATTCAACTTGGCGGATGCTCCCATGGAAAGGAGCACACCGATCAGGATCAGAATATAAGTCGGGTCAAAATAATACATTGGCATATAGCCATACATAAGATCACTCTCTTTCTCCCAGGATTTCTCCCGGTGTAATGGTAAAACCTCTTAATAATGCATCTGCAGGCATACGTTTCTTGCCTTCTAACTGAAGTTCATTGATCTTTAAAATGCCCTCTCCTGTTGCAACGGTAAATCCATGCTTGTCAGCCTGAAGGACCTGTCCAGGTACTGCATCTGCCAAAACGGCCTTCTCTAAAACATCTGCATCCCAAAGCTTTAAGGTCTTTCCATTATAAAAGGTATAAGCGCTTGGCCATGGATTTAAGCCACGGATCAGACGTTCAATAGCTGCTGCTGACATAGTCCAGTCGATCTTTCCCAAAGTCTTTGTCAGCATCTTTGCATAGCTGGTACCTGGTTCTCCCTGAGGGGTCCTTGTAATGGTCCCCTTCTCCAGTTTTTCAAGAGTAGACAGGATCAATGGGCCGCCTGCTTCACTTAATTTTTCAAATAGGCTGCCACTGGTTTCCTTTGGATCTAATGGGATCACTTTGGTCTCTAAGATATCACCTGTATCCAGTCCCACATCCATCATCATGGTGGTAACGCCTGTTTCTTTTTCGCCGTCAATAACGGCCCACTGGATAGGCGCTGCGCCGCGGTACTTTGGAAGCAGGGATGCGTGGATGTTGACGCAGCCGTATTTCGGCAGGTCCAATATCTCTTTGGATAAGATCTGGCCAAAAGCAATTACAACAATAGCATCTGGCGCTTCTTTCTTTAATACTTCTACAAATTCTGGTGTTTTTACCTTTACAGGCTGGTATACCGGGATGCCATATTCTAAGGCCTGGATCTTCACAGGCGTCATCTGGACATCTTTTCCTCTGCCCTTTGGCTTATCCGGCTGGGTCACAACGGCTGTAACCTCATGACCAGCTTCTACTAATGCTTTTAATGCCGGAACGGAAAAATCCGGCGTTCCCATAAATACAATACGCATGTGTATTTCTCATTCCTTTCAAAATTGTCTCAGACAACTTTCCCCGGTGCGGAATGCACCAGGGGGCGTTTTTATTCTTCTGGGATCTCTTCCTCTTCGGTTTCTGTATCCATCAGCTCGCCTTCTACCAACTCTGTATAAAGCTGGCCGTCTAAATGGGCGCACTCATGGCAAATGGCTCTTGCAAGTAAGCCTTCTCCCTCTACTTCGATCTCATCCATGTTCTCGTCTAATGCTTTTACTACTACATGATTTGGTCTTGTAACAACACCTGTTTTACCAGGAACGCTTAAACATCCCTCATAACCGGTCTGCTCTCCGTCCTGCTTAATGATCTCCGGGTTGATCAGTACATACTGATAACCGTCTTCTACATCAATAACAACGATCCTCTTTAAAATTCCTACCTGAGGAGCTGCAAGACCTACACCATTTGCCTCATACATAGTCTCGAACATATCTTCGATCAGCTCTTTTGTACGGTCGGTCATCTCTTTCACCGATTTACATTTCTTATTTAAAATTTCATCCCCAATAACGCGGATCTGACGAACTGCCATTTTTATCTCTCCTTTAAATATCGTATTATTGTATTCATTTCACCTGCTGTGGCAGGTGGAATCTTTATCCATAGTTCAATAGGACTACGTCAGGTCAGACTGAAAAACAACACTTTCAAGGCCCTGTGCCTCTTTTAAGCGCTGTTCCGCCATTTTCCTGATGTGTATCAGTATATCATAGTTTTCCTGCTTTATATATAAAATTTTTCTATAAATATCATTAACTTTGTACACTGGGGCGTTTACAGGGCCGATAAACTGGATCGGTTCATTCTTTGACAGATCCTCATTTTGCCCGATCCACAGTTTCAAACAGTCTGTTAATAAGACTGCCGCCTGCTCTAAACGCCCTTCGTTTTTGTCAGCGATCTGAATGGTCAAAAGGCCCACTGCCGGCGGATAGCCAAGCATTCTCCTGAAATTCATTTCCTGGGTATAAAAGGCTTCATAGTCCTGGGCTGCCGCTGTCTGGATGCTGTAATGATCCGGCTGATAGGTCTGGATCACAACATTTCCAGCTGTATTACCACGTCCTGCTCTGCCTGCCGCCTGGGTCAGAAGGTCAAAGGTCTCCTCGCTGCAGCGGTAATCACTGGCATACAGGGAAAGATCTGCTGCTAAAGCGCCTACCAAAGTAACTTTTGGGAAATCATGGCCTTTTACGATCATCTGAGTGCCGATAAGAATATCTGCTTCTCCTCTTGCAAAGGCAGATAAGATCTGCTGATGCCCGCCCTTTTTAGAAGTGGTATCCAGATCCATACGCAGGATCCGGGCTTTAGGGAACATTTTCTGAGCCATCTCTTCTATTTTCTGGGTTCCCGTGCCAAAAGGCGCTATATAGGGAGAACCGCAGGAAGGGCACGTTTTTGGCTGTCGGATGGTATAGCCACAATAATGGCACATCATCCGGCCGTCTTTGTGATAGGTCAGCGTCACATCACAGTGGGGACATTTTACTGCTTCCCCGCAGGAGCGGCAGGACACAAAGGTAGCATAGCCCCGTCTGTTGATAAACAGCATGGCCTGTTCTCCTTTTTCCAGACGGTCCTCCAGAAGTTCTTTCAGTCTTGCGCTGAAAATAGACCGGTTACCTGCTTTTAATTCTTCCCGCAGATCAGCTATCTCCACTGCAGGCAGAACAGCGTCTACCTTAGCGCGTCTGGTCAGCTTGTAAAGGTCATATTCTCCTCTTACGGCTCTGGTATAGGTTTCCAGGGACGGAGTTGCAGAGCCAAGGACCAGCATGACTCCCTCCATTTCTCCCCGTTTCTTCGCCACTTCCCTGGCGTCATATCTGGGGGAAAGTTCACTTTTATAAGAATTTTCGTGTTCCTCATCAATGATCAGCATTCCCAGCCTCTCAAAAGGTACAAAAAGAGCGGATCTTGGACCAATGATAATATCAATATCCCCGGTTCTTGCCCGTTCATACTGGTCAAAGCGTTCTCCTGCTGACATCCGGGAATTTAACACCGATACCCGGTCACCAAAACGAAGATAAAAACGCATCACCGTCTGCCAGGTAAGGGAAATCTCCGGTATCAGAAGGATCACCTGCTTTCCGGCGCGGATTACATGGCTAATCAGTTCCATGTATACTTCTGTTTTTCCGCTTCCCGTGATGCCATAGATGAGACATGGCTTTCGGCTGCCATTGTCATAGTTTTCACAGATCTCATCTGCGATCCTTTTCTGGTCTTCATTTAAAACAGGCGGTTTCCACCGGTCTTTGGAAGTGTCTGTTAAAAGGCGGCGCATCTCCTCTAAGGGATTGCGGTACTGATTTACCATCTGGACTGTGAGAAGTCCCGCCTGTTCCAATGGGCGGATAGCTGCCGCTGTGAGATTCAGCTTATGAAGGGTATTTTCATAAGGAAGGTCCGGGTTCTCTTTTAAGGCATATAAAAGGCGCAGGCGGGCTTTATAATTTTTCCGTTCTGCAGTCTGGATCGCTTCTTCCAGGGTCACCTCATCTGCCAGCAGATGGATATTCCGCTTTGGCGCTTCCCTCACTTTCTGTTTCACTGGCAAAACTGTTTTTAAAGCCTGGTTCATAGTAGAACCATACCGTTCCTTCATCCACCAGGCCAGATGGATCAGCTGAGACTGAGCGGTAATGCTTCCTTCTACCAGAGAATCGATCTCTTTTATTTTGGATACATCGTATTCCGGCTGGTTGGTCAACTCCACTACATAACCTTTCCGCTTATGACTGCCTGCGCCAAAAGGGATATAAACCTGCTGCCCCGCTTCAACCCATCCCAAAAGACGCTCCGGAATACGGTACTGGAAGGTCTTATCTACGCTTTCGTGGGATATGTCGATGATGATATTTGCATATTGATAGATGGTTTGTTGATATATTGTATCTGTTTTATTATCCGTGCTATGATTCAAATTTTGTCACCTGATCTTAGGCTTTCTGCATTTTCTGGTCGTTTCCGTACGTTTTATTGTAACAGAAAATAAAGTCTGTGGCAACGCAAACAGCCTGAAGTTCATCGTTTTTGCGACTTTCTTCAGGCTTTCCAATTGCAGTTTATACTGTTTTTACTTCTTTGCCACTTCTATAATTCAGGCAGCTGATCTGCCTCTGCCAGGTCTAACACTTCCCTGGCTATCTGTTTTTCTTTTCCTGGATAAGCTATTTTTATCAGACTCTCCGCTTTTCCCAGGATCTGTTCCCTGGTGAGAGGGGAATCAGCGCTTCCAGCGGGATCTTTCACCTCTGTTTCAAGAACACGTCCATTGTTCAGGATCACCTTTACAG
>CAVIPV010000064.1:0-12654 GCA_963644495.1 Prevotella sp.
TCTTAACAGCAGAGCGGGTCTATCATGCACTTATGGAAATGGCTCTTCCAGAGCGCAGGATCCGCCAGCTGCAGGCAGAATTTCATGCAGATGACCATGACCTGTGGGAACCGGACCCGTCTGCTGCCATGACCCGTCAGAACAAGTGGAATGATAACAGAGAGCGGATGCAGACCCAGATGGAGACCATGGGATCGGAAGAAGAGTCAGAAAATGAACAAAGCCTGTTGGACTCTATTCAGGTGGAAAATGAAGAGCGGTATGATTACCGCCAGTTTTTAAGGAAATTTGCGGTCCTGCGGGAAGAAATGCAGACAGATCCAGATTCTTTTGACCAGGCATTTTACACCTACGGCCTTTCACTTTATGGAAATATGCCCCTGATCGAACCATTGGAAACCAGGGAGGTGCAGAGAATCGAGCAGTTTGTCATTGTTATTGACACCAGCATGTCCTGCTTAGGGGAACTGGTACAGCGGTTTTTAGAAGAGACCTACGATGTACTTTCCCAGTCAGAGACCTATTTCAGAAAAGTGCAGATCCACGTGATCCAATGTGATGACAAGGTGCAGTCAGATGTGGTCCTTACCTGTGCCGATGACCTGAAAGACTATATGGAGCATTTTCAGATTAAAGGCTACGGGGGAACGGATTTCAGACCGGCTTTTGAGTATGTGAATACCTTAAAGGCAACGGGGCAGTTAAACGGGTTAAAGGGGCTTATTTATTTTACAGACGGAAAAGGCATTTATCCGGTGGCGGCGCCAACTTATGATACGGCCTTTGTGTTTATCAGGGAAAGATTTTCAGAAGAAGGATTTCCTGCATGGGCCATGCGGGTGGTGCTCAATGAAGACGATATTGCCTGCGACAGCAGGCAGTAGAGCACATCAGTGCGGGGGGCATGAGTGTTATAGAAAGGAACAGATCCAGTGAATATTAAACGAGCGAAAGAAGAAATAAAAGATACCATTGCAGCTTATCTTTTAAAAGATGAGTTTGGAGAATATAAGATCCCGGCGATCCGCCAGAGACCGGTGCTGCTGATCGGCCCCCCCGGAGTGGGAAAGACCCAGATCATGGAGCAGATCGCCAGAGAGTGTGAGATCGGTCTGGTAGCCTATACCATTACCCACCATACACGGCAAAGTGCAGTGGGACTGCCCTTTATTGAGCATAAAGTATACGGCGGAAAAGAGTATTCTGTTACAGAATATACTATGAGCGAGATCATTGCTTCTGTGTATGACCGCATCCGGGAAACCGGTTTAAAAGAAGGCATCCTTTTTATTGATGAGATCAACTGTGTGTCAGAGACACTGGCACCGACCATGCTCCAGTTTTTACAGTGCAAGACCTTTGGAAGCCATAAGGTGCCGGAAGGCTGGATCATCGTAGCAGCAGGAAACCCGCCGGAATACAACAAATCTGTCCGGGAATTTGATGTGGTCACATTGGACCGTATTAAAAAGATTGTTATTGAGCCGGATCTGGCAGTGTGGAAAGAATACGCCTATGCCCAGAATATCCATCCGGCGATCATGTCTTATTTAAACATCCGGCCTCAGTATTTCTGCACGGTGGAAACTACCGTAGACGGAAAGCGCTTTGCCACACCAAGAGGCTGGGAAGACTTATCCCAACTGATCCGGGTATATGAATCACTGGGAAAGAAGGCGGACCGCGATGTAGTGGGACAATATCTGCAGCACCCGAAGATCGCCAAGGATTTTGCTAATTATCTGGAACTTTATTATAAATATCAGGATCAGTATCGGGTAGATGAGATACTTTCCGGTACCATCAGAGAAGGGATCTGTGATAAACTGGATAAAGCTTCCTTTGATGAGCGGATGGCTGTAACAGGACTGCTTCTTGCGAAGCTGACTGACGGATTTAAGGCATTAAAGTTCATGAATGAGGAAATGACCCTTTTAATGGCTCAGTTAAAGCAGTTTAAGAAGGAGTTAGACGGGGCAGATATCCATCCGGCCGTGATATTAGAAAGCATCAGCGCTGAATTAGAAAGCATCCGTATCCATAAAAAAGAAAGCGGACTTTCAGACCGCAGACAGGACCGCATCTACCGGAAGGTAAAAGAGGAACTGGAACAGTATGTGCAGCAGATGAAGGCACAGTCCTTACAGGAGAAGGAGGACAGCTGGAACTGGCTGCGGCAGCAGTTTATGGAAAAAAGCGATGCCTATGAGGACAAAAAAGAGTCCTGCGGTCAACAGCTGGAACATGCTTTTGATTTTATGGAGGCAGCCTTTGCAAATGGTCAGGAACTGGTGATCTTTGTAACAGGTCTAAATACCGGGGAAGCCGGTGTAGAGTTTTTAAGGGAATATAATTGCGAACGTTACTATCGTTATAACAAAGAACTCCTGTTTGACGACCAGGAGAACAGAATGAAAGAAGTGCTGGGAAAATGATGATGAGAAAAGAGAAAACAGCGGGGAAAGCAAAAACTGTGGGGACTCTTTTTACAGGAGATGATCTGAAAAAACTGATCTTTCCTTTGATCGTTGAGCAGATACTGGCGGTTTCCGTTGGTATGGTAGATACCATGATGGTATCCAGTGCAGGAGAGGCGGCTACTTCCGGCGTATCTCTGGTAGACATTATCAACGTGCTTATTATCAATATTTTTGCTGCTGTGGCAACGGGCGGTGCCGTGGTCACATCCCAATATCTGGGGCAGAAGCGAAAGGATCGGGCATGTCAGTCAGCGGACCAGCTGATCCTGGTAACAGGTGTGGTCGCCCTGGTGATCATGACTTTAAGCATCCTGTTCCGTTGGCAGCTGTTAAACCTTATTTATAAGGGCATTACGGCAGAGGTAATGAAAAATGCAGTGATCTATCTGACCATCTCTGCTATTTCCTATCCGTTTCTGGCAGTATATAATTCCTGTGCGGCATTGTTTCGGTCTATGGGAAATTCAAAAATATCCATGCAGGCGTCCATTATCATGAATGTGATCAATGTGATCGGTGATGCACTGTTTATTTTTGTTTTTCACTGGAGCGTAGCAGGTGCGGCAGGGGCGTCCCTGATCTCCCGTATGGTGGCATGTTTTATCCTTATGTGGAAACTGCGGGATCCAAAGCTGGATATCCGTATCGGCACTACCAGAGGTGTAAATATGCGTATGGTAAAGCAGATTTTACACATCGGTATCCCAAATGGCATTGAAAACAGTATTTTCCAGCTGGGCCGTGTGCTTACAGTAAGTATTATCGCCATGTTTGGAACCACCCAGATCGCAGCAAATGCCATTGCCAACAATCTGGACAGTATGGGTGTTCTGCCGGGAACGGCTATGTGTCTGGCCATCGTTACGGTAGTGGGCCGCTGCGTAGGTGCGGGAGATTTTGAACAGGCGGAATATTATGCAAAGAAAATGATGAAACTGACTTATATCATCAGCGGCCTCTGCTGTCTGGCAGTGATCCTTACCATGCCTCTTACTCTGCGGCTCTATGGAGTTTCTGAGGAAACAAGGCATCTGGGAGCTATTCTGGCTTTGATCCACAATGGCTGTGCTATTTTCCTGTGGCCGGCGGGTTTCTGCCTTCCCAATGTCATGCGTGCGGCAGATGATGTGAAATTTCCTATGTGCGTATCCATTGCATCCATGTTCATTTTCCGTATCGGTTTAAGTTATGTCACCGGTGTGGCTATGGGCTGGGGTGCCATTGGCGTATGGGTCGCTATGATCATAGACTGGATCGTGCGTATCATCTTCTTTGCAACACGGTTCTTTGGCGGAAAGTGGAAGACCTTTTATCATGGGGAAGCATAGATGGTATAAAATAGAGAGTATAAAGGGATTTCCGGGTATAAGAATACATAAGGGGGATGAAGGAGAGAGGTTATGAATTCTAAGACAAAAGGCATTATATGTATTGTGACAGCGGCATTCTGCTTTGCTTTTATGTCGCTGTGCGTCCGGCTGGCAGGTGATCTGCCGTCCATGCAGAAGATATTGTTCCGCAATCTGCTGGCGTTTTTCATTGTAGGTGCGGGCCTGATCCGCAAGCCGGAAAAACTGGAAATACACAAGGGAGATCTTAAGTTTTTGTTTCTGCGTTCTATCTGCGGTACCATTGGTATTGTGTGTAACTTTTACGCTATCGACCACCTGGTGCTTTCTGATGCCAATATGTTAAATAAACTTTCTCCTTTCTTTGCCATTATCTTTTCTTATTTTCTTTTAAAAGAAAGGTTGTCACTGTTTCAGGGGATCGCTGTTGTAGTAGCTTTCATCGGGGCCTTGTTTATCATCAAACCTACAGGAAATATGACAGATCCGGCTGCTTTTGTGGGCATGATAGGAGGCGCGGGAGCCGGTGCAGCTTACACCTATGTGCGCGTTTTAGGTAAAAGAGGTGTTAATGGAAAACTGGTAGTCATGTTCTTCTCTGCCTTTACCTGTCTGTTTGCATTGCCATTTCTCATTGGACATTTTGTCCCTATGAAATGGTGGCAGGTTGCAGCTATGATCGCAGCCGGATTTGGCGGTGCAGGCGGCCAGATCTTCGTGACTAAGGCATATTTTTATGCCCCTGCAAAAGAACTTTCTGTTTTTGACTATTCCCAGATCCTGTTTTCAGCTCTTATGGGATTTGTGGTCCTGGGACAGAAGCCGGATGTTTATAGTTTCCTGGGATATGTGATCATCTGCGCTACGGCAGTGGTGATGTATTTTTATAACAAAAACCGGAATGTATAAGAGACAGAGGAAAATTACTTTTTGTTTGACTGTTTTAAGAGAGAGGAGAAAAATATGCTGCTGATCAAAAACGGACGGGTGATGGACCCGGCAGGAAAGAACGAAAGAAATGCTGATATTGTTGTAAAAGATGGGAAAATCGAAAAAATATATCCAGAAGGAACATTACCTGCAGAGGCAGAAGCAGCTGCAGATCAGGTGATCGATGCAAAGGGCCTTGTAGTAGCGCCTGGTCTGGTGGATGTCCATGTACATTTCCGCGATCCGGGACTGACTTACAAAGAAGATATCCATACAGGTGCAGCAGCTGCTGCAAAGGGCGGTTTTACTACGGTTGTGTGCATGGCAAATACAAAGCCTATTGTGGATACAGAAGAAACACTGCGCTATGTGCTGGAAGAAGGAAAGAAGACCGGTATCCATGTACTTAGCTGCGCAGCGATCTCCAAAGGCTTTGAAGGAAAAGAAAGAACGGATATGGAAGGTCTGTTAAAGGCCGGTGCAGCAGGCTTTACAGATGACGGCATCCCGTTAATGGACGGACCTTTCGTAAAAGAGGCAATGGAAGAGGCAGCCAGACTGGATACGGTTTTAAGCTTCCATGAGGAAGACAAGACTTTCATCAAACAGAACGGCATCAATCACGGAAAAGTGTCTGACCAGCTGGGAATCTATGGTTCACCGGCACTGGCAGAGGACTCCCTGGTAGCAAGAGACTGCATGATCGCACTAGCTACCGGCGCAAGGATCGATATCCAGCATATTAGTTCCGGCCATTCCGTAGAAATGGTACGCCTGGCAAAGAAAATGGGCGCCAATGTATGGGCGGAAGTAACACCTCATCACTTTACCCTTACAGAAGATGCTGTATTAAAATATGGCACTCTGGCAAAGATGAACCCGCCTCTGCGTACTGAGTGGGACCGCCAGATGCTCATCGAAGGCTTAAAAGACGGCACCATTGATATGATCGCCACAGACCATGCTCCTCACAGCAAAGAAGAAAAAGAAAAGCCGCTGACAGAAGCACCAAGCGGCATTACCGGATTGGAAACTTCTCTGGCCCTTGGCATCACCAGCCTGGTAAAACCGGGACATCTGACTTTAATGCAGTTAATGGAAAAAATGAGCTTAAATCCTGCAAAGCTTTACAAGTTAGACTGCGGCCGCTTAGAAGAAGGCGCAGCAGCTGACCTTGTGATCTTTGATGAAAATGAGAAGTGGGTGGTAGACGGCTTTGCGTCCAAGGCCACTAACAGTCCGTTTTTGGGAGCGGAGCTGACGGGTAGAGTGAAGTATACTATTTGTGATGGGAATGTGGTGTATACGCTGTAATTGCAGCCTGTATGTGTGTTGCTGCGTTTTGCCTGCGCTGTTGCCAACGCGCTTGTGTTTTGCGGTGCAATGCTTTAGTTAGCATTGTGCCGCATTTTTGTGTTTGTGCCTGCTGCCGCAGTGCTTTGCACACCCAGCGCCGTCAGGCGCTGCGTCACCTTCTACACTTGCGAAAAAGGTCCACCGACACCGCCGGCTGGACCTTTTTAAAATTCCCTCTTTACAAAAACACTTTAGTGTGCTACCATGATAGCGTGTCAAAACGATAGCACATTAACGAACGAACCATCTGCGTCAGCAGAGCACACAAGTGCGGGGTTCGTGAGTTTATATAAGAGGAGGAAAATTATTATGAAGAAAAGAGTATTATGTGCAGCAATTGCATCCATGATGGCATTATCCATGACAGCCTGCTCATCAGGCAGCACTGCTACTACAGCAGCTGAAACAAAGGCATCTGAGGCAGAGACAACTACAGAGGAAGCTTCTTCTGAATCAGCAGAAGAGACCACAGCTGAAGCTGCAGGCACAGAAGGCGGTACACTGATCGTTGGTTTCGACCAGGATTTCCCGCCAATGGGATTTTTAGGAGATAACGGTGAGTACACCGGTTTTGACCTGGAACTGGCACAGGAAGTTGCAAAGCGTCTGGGTCTGGAATACAAGGCACAGCCAATTGCATGGGATGCAAAAGATATGGAACTGGAATCCGGAAACATTGACTGTATCTGGAACGGATTTACCATGACAGGCCGTGAAGATGATTACACCTGGACGGAACCATATATGGCAAACACTCAGGTATTTGTAGTAAGAAATGACTCCGGTATTGAAGGAAAAGACGGCCTTGCAGGCAAAGTAGTAGAGTGCCAGGCAGACTCTTCCGCAGAAGCAGCTTTAAAAGAAGATCCAGATCTGACTTCCACCTTTGGACAGCTTTTAACCACTGCTGATTACAACACAGCATTTATGGATCTGGAACAGGGCTCTGTAGACGCCATTGCCATGGATGTGATCGTAGCAGGATATCAGATCCAGCAGAGAAATGCAGATTTCACTATCTTAGATGATTCCCTTTCCGCAGAAGAGTACGGCGTAGGCTTCAAGAAAGGCAACACTGAGTTAAGAGATAAAGTTCAGGCAACTCTGGAAGATATGGCAAAAGACGGAACCATGAAAGAGATCTCTGAGAAGTGGTTTGGTGAAGACGTTACTACCATTGGAAAGTAATAAGTTTCAGGTTTGGAACAAATATAATGGATTCTTAGGGGAGTGCAGTTGACAAACTGCGCCCCCTTGTTCTATGATAAAGACTCTACCATACGTCCGCACCATGCGGACATGAAAAAAAACACGTAAGAAACATTTTGAAAGCAGGTACAAAAAATGGGTAAAATGACACTCCAGCAGATCCTTATGCAGCTTGCAGGAGGTATGGGAACCAGTATACAGATCTTTGCAGTGACCCTTATTTTTTCACTGCCTTTAGGCCTTTTTGTGGCCCTGGGACGTATGTCAAAAAATAAGATCCTTCAGACGATCATCAAAGTTTATATCTCCATTATGCGAGGCACACCGCTGATGTTGCAGCTGCTGGTAGTTTATTTTGGCCCTTACTATATGTTTGGCATGCGGGTAAGCAACAGCTACCGTCTTTGGGCTGTATTCATCGGTTTCGTGATCAACTATGCAGCCTATTTTGCAGAGATCTACCGCAGCGGCATCCAGTCCATGCCGGTAGGACAGTATGAAGCGGCAAAGCTGTTAGGCTACAGCAAGTCACAGACATTTATCACCATTATTCTCCCACAGGTGATCAAGCGCATCCTTCCTTCCGTTACCAACGAAGTGATCACTCTGGTAAAAGATACTTCCCTGGCATTTACATTAAGTGTTATGGAAATGTTCACCACAGCAAAAGCGCTGGCTTCTTCCCAGGTAAGCATGATGCCTTTCGTTGCAGCAGGCATTTTCTACTATGTATTTAACCTGATCGTTGCCATGTTCCTTGAATGGCTGGAGAAGAAACTGGATTATTACCGTTAGTGTGTATAAGGGTGTGATTTCATACAGGAGGATTGTGGACAATGAAATTATTAGAGATCAATCATGTGGAAAAGTCATTTGATGACCTGACCGTTCTTAAAGATATATCATTAAGTGTGGAAGACGGCGAGATCGTCTCCATCATCGGACCATCCGGTTCCGGAAAATCTACCCTGCTGCGCTGTGCTACCATGTTAGAGACTATGGACAGCGGCGAGATCCTTTATCTTGGCAAAAAGGCAGTGTGGAGCGATGAAAGCGGGAAGTTAAACTACGCAGATAAAAAAGACTTAAAAGAGATCCAGAGCCAGTACGGCCTGGTGTTCCAGAACTTTAACCTGTTCCCCCATTTTAGTGTGCTTAAAAACATCACCGATGCGCCTATCCGGGTGCAGAAGCGTGGTAAAGACGAGGTCTACAAAGAGGCAAGGGAACTGCTTAAGAAAATGGGTCTGGAAGACAAAGAAGATGCCTATCCATGCCAGCTCTCCGGCGGCCAGTGCCAGCGTGTAGCCATCGCAAGAGCCCTTGCATTAAAGCCAAAGATCCTTTTCTTTGACGAACCAACTTCCGCCCTTGACCCGGAGCTCACCGGCGAGGTTTTAAAGGTCATTAAATCCTTAGCAGATCTGCACATCGCCATGGTCATCGTAACCCACGAAATGGCCTTCGCCAAAGACATTTCCCACAGAGTCATCTTCATGGCCGGTGGTGTTATTGTAGAAGAAGGAACACCGGAGAAAGTATTTGCTTCCGATAATGAGAGAACCAGGAATTTCCTGGGTAGGTATGGGAATCTGCTGTAGGAATTATGAACTCTCATGTTTAAGCTTTTTAAGTTCATCTAAAGTGATGGTTTGGATTTTTCCATCTTTTTCACAGAAAAAATAGGTAGTCTCATTTATGCAGTCAGCAGTAGCTGGAAACTGTTTAAATGAGACTTTTTCGTATTGTCCAGGCTTTAGCAGTATATATCCGGTCAGATCGGCTATGCCGGTTTCGTTAATGATACAAAACGAATCTTCTACAGGCGCGCTAATGGAAGTAATGCTGGTGGAAAAAGTATAAATTTTAGCGATAGAATCATATTTTTCGTTTTTGCCAGTGTTGACGATTTCAAAAATAAATGCCCGATTATTTTCATCCAAACCGGTTCCATAGGTATATACCAACGGTAACTGGTTGATCTGTTTACAACTCTGTAGAACTGTATGGTGGTTTGGATCGATAAGTGACCAGCCATCTTCTGTCCGTACACGTGCAAATTCTCCCTGGTGCTCAAATGGCAGAACCTCAAGGTAGATGGGAGGAGTAAAAGAAGCGCCCCACTGATCTGTAGAAGAAAAATATCCCCAGTGTCCATTGATATAGTAACGGCCATAAATAGGATCATTATCAGAACTGTCCTGTATCATATATGGGACTGGACCGTAGTGGTCAGAGTTTTCGGTATCTGATAAGATAAAACCGTCGTTGTCATGAGTGATCACCCAGTTCGATTTATGGACAGGTGAAATGTCCGTCATAGTATCAGAAGACTTGAAGGCATTGGAAGCCGTAGCTATAGAAAGTTTTTCCTCAGGATGGTTTGGTGAGATTAAATCAAGAAAAGCTGCGGAAATATACCAGAAGAAAAAGGCTCGTGAGATTGCATATTTAACAGCGTATTTAATAGTATGTTTTAATCTGGGTTTCATGATGCAGCCTCCTGGGAAAGATCGATATTTTCTGGCAATGCATACCAGATCTGTGAATTATCTTCAGTTAGTGAATAGATGGATATTAAAGAATGATACATGTTTAATAGGTCCTCTGTGAAGAGCAGTGGATCTTCTTTTTTCCACATGCCGTTGCTCCGTAGAAATTCTGCAATTTTTATATTATGTTCCAATGATTCTCCGCAGATTATCATTTGGGGATAAGCATGGTCTCCATGATAATTTGAAGCCAGATATGAAGTATTATGGATAAGATCGTAATAGCGTTTGATTTTATTTAAAAGCTTTTCATATGAATCTGGAGTGTCCCGGACAACTTCGTAGGCCAATATAGTTTTATCATTAATATGGATGTTGGCTGCTGTACGGAACATGCAGTTTTTACCCGAATGTTCAAGGTCATTTGCACGAAAGGTTTCCAGAATGCCGAATCTCTTCATCTGGCAGTTGTTTATAAGAAGATGAAGGATGATCTGATTGCCAACCAGAACCCGTTTTACGTCACTGGGAGTATCATCGGGTATTCCTTCTTCTTTTCTCTTGAAATAGGGAGCATAGCAGTTTCCTTTATGAAAAGGTACACCGTTTTTGGCTGCAATGATGTTTCCGAAGTGATCCAGCTCGTAGTACTTTAAGCCTCTTTTATATCCGGCGATAAGTTCATGTTCCTGGATCACCCGGTATTTCATTAGTTTTTGTATGCGATTTCTCAAACTGGAGCGGGTAATATCAAAACCTCTGAGGGTGATATATTTGTATATCTGTAAAGAGTTTAGATATTTACAAACAGCTGTCATCTCTATAATGGCTGCATCTATATGATCAAGGCGTTCACGAAGTTCGTCTAAGCAGGTCATGCAGTATTGTGTATAAGTACGTTCGATATGTTCATTCGTTTTTACAGCAAAAATTGCATTTTCAGGAACAGCAGATTCTGTCAGTTCCGCTGTTATTCTTCGGAAATTTTGAGGGTCGTTCCATTTTGAATAAGCTATTTTGTGATTTCTTTTTCGGCAGCAGATTATTTTCAACCTTAGCAATATCTTTCTGCTCCAGGTTGTTATGTTCCAGATCTGTTTCTCATTATGAGGATTAACAATTTTGAAATTTGAGTTTTCGGCATATACAGGTTTTAAAGCAGTTGTGTTGATCATATTTAGAGCTCCTTTCTCTTTTTTAACGATTGTGAGATCATATAAGCAGCCTTTTCAGGTGTGGCATCATTTGGTATGCTGTAGGAATAAGCATCTAAAATGGGAGATTCCATTTCTTTTGAGGCAATGGAAAGACGCTGTAGGATAATGGAAAGTGGTTCTGTGTTTCTGGCAAGCAGACGGTTGTAAAGTACATCCGAAGGGACACTGATATAGAAACTGGTGATCTCATATTGTCCAAGTGCCTGCAGTTGCTTGAAACCATGGATATCGATATCTAACAAGGGGATTTTTCCATTTGCCATAATCCTTTTTATCTCAGATAACGGAGTTCCGTAAAAATTGTTATTATACCGGTTTACTTCCAGATAGCCTCCGGGCCAGTTGCGAAAAGAGGTTTCGTCTTTTACAAAAAAGTATCCGTTTTCGTTTCCTCTGGGTTTGCGGGTCGTGACAGACTTAACAAGTTCTATACTGGGATCCAGTGGAAGTAATTTACGGATGATAGTTGTTTTACCAGCACCTGATGGACCAGAGATCACAACCAGCCGGGGTTTGCGAAGAACTTTAGGTGAAAACATAGCAGCCAGTTCGTCATTTTTATGAACTCCTTTTGCAAACGGAGTGCCTGAAAGATGGCGATCCGATGAAATAGATTCAAATAAACGGTATTTTACAGCTAACTGGTGAAGCCATCCTGTTTTAGGGGTATTGAGATATTTGTTGTACCAGACTTCTATGCCGCCGGCAAAACCGTGCAGAGCCAGAGCAAAGTCGCGGATCAGCTGTTCTACATCTGTGGGGTCGTTGCCAATTACATTCAGAGGATGGGCCAGAATGGGTATTCCCTTAAACTGAAGGATCAGTCGGATGATCGTTTTCATGTCCTTATAAGAAACGAATCTCAGGGGATCCACATACAGGGGACTTTTTATACCTAAGTAGTGATCCATCGCTTCTTCTATAGAAGATACGTAGTTGTGTTTTACCATGGCGGCAGCAATATGCAGGCGGTTAATGTGCAGAGGACTGGTATTTGGATCAGAGAGAAGTTCTTTAAGTGAGATGGGAACCTGGTTTTCTGAAAGTTTCTGTAAAATGGCTTCCAGATAATTTCTATAATCGATTTCCATATGATCAGAAAAGAAGATCCCAGTGTTCTCAATGCCATCAGGGAAGATTCCAAGAATGTGCACAGAACAGGTTTGTTTTTCTGTTGCATAGCGACAGTCAAATTCGCAGCCGGGGAGAACGAGAAGCTCTTTTTCCATAAAGGGAGCAGTGATGGTAAAACGGTTATGATCAGTGATGGCGATCATATGATAATTGTCTTTCTGGGCATCCTGGATCAGTTGTCTGAGGCCGTCATCGGTGTGTAAATGCAGATCGATTTTTTTCATGGTAATTTTTCCTTTCTGTGGTGTTTTTGTTATAATAAAAGGGTATCGTAAAATTACGAAATAAGATATACGGCAAATATGGGCAAATAATTGCACAAAACAGCAGATGGGAGGAGTAGTATGAATGACAGAGTGATGGATAAAGGGCTGACCCATAAAATGCTTTTAAATATGTTGGTGGAATGGTCTGGACAGTCATCAGAAACTTTTTCTGCGGAATATGTAGCTAAGATCTTTGGGATAAATGAAAGAACGGTACGGCG
>CAVIPV010000064.1:12664-15007 GCA_963644495.1 Prevotella sp.
GATCCTGGATCCAGATTTCGATTATTTCTTCGTGAAGATGAAAATGAGGCGCTGACTGCCGGGTTAGAAGATCTGGTCAGCCGGGGCTATTCGGTTGAAGATATATGCCGGTATTTACAGAAAAAGACAAACTCTGACGTACAACAAAAAATAGAGCAATTATATAAAACCTGGGCAAAAGGGAAAAAGTTAGATAAAGAAGGACTTAAAGGACTGGCAATGGGACTTTTAGAAATATCAAAAGCTTCTTATGTGCCTAAAAAAGTATTGGAGACTTGTGATTTTTTTAAAACATATTTAAAAGAATATGCTGGAAACATTGAGTATATAGGAATGGCATTTCATTCAGGAATGCAATGGGATCAGGATGAAGGAAAGAAAAAAATTTTGAGAAAAATGATAAAAGAGAAAATACCTCTTCGCATACTGGTAAATACCAGTGATGTGATCGATCAGGTAGCAGCTGGTATGCGCAGTCCAGATCGAAAATATGAAACATTTGAAAAGTGTCTGGAAAAATGGCAGAAAACAGCCAGAGAAAATGATTTTATTACTGTGCGGACCGCCAGTGCGCCGATCATGCACCGGATGTATTTTATTTCAACCAAAGATGGAAAAGGCGTGATGAATGTTCGGATGTACACCCTTGGAAATCAGCAGCCAGAAGAAGACCGGAGGTACATCTATACATTTGGAGAAAAGGATTTTGACTGGTACAAGAAGGAATGGGAATATAGTTGGGGGGTTTAGGTTATGGACATAAACGGATATCGCTATTTTGTTGCACTGGAAAAGTATAAAACTGTATCAGCTACAGCCCGGAAACTTTTTATGACGCAGCCGGCTTTAACGAATTATATTAAGAGAATGGAACAGGAATTAGGGGTTCCGCTGATCCAGAGGGGGACGACGCCGGTCGCTTTTACAAAGTATGGGCAGATCTTTTTAAAATATGCAAAGGTGATCGCAGAGCAGGATCTGAAAATGAGGGAAGATCTGGACAGTGCCCATGATGAGAATGGAAATGAAGCCCGTATCGTCCTTACATCTGCGGGAATGGCTGCATTATCCCGCTGCCTTTCGGATATCCATACGCAGCTTCCGAATGTACGGCTGAATATTTCTGAATTACCGCTTCAGGACTGTGAGGAACAGCTGGTGGAAAATGCAGCAGAACTTGCTTTTATGACATCAGGGGATCTGTCAGAGGAGTTAGAGACCTGTGAATTATACCGGATCCCTATGGTTTTTGTTATAGCAAAAGACTATCCATTGATCCGTGGAAGCCATATCCAGAATAATTCTTTTGAGCATCCTTATGTATTAAATGCAGAAGTCCTAAATGGACAGACTTTTATTGTCACATCCCAGAAAACAGGCCTGTATCGCTTCACGAAGAAATTTTTAGAGGCACATCATATTAAGCCGGGAAAAATTATACAGCTGAGTACGATCTCTGCAGGCTTTCATATGGCGTGCGGAGGCGGTGGTATTATCCTTTTGCCGGAAACTGGTATAAGAAAAAATGTCAGTGGAAAAGAGGAGATCATATACGCTACGCTGAAAAATGCGGAAATGTGCCGGTATGCGGTCATTGCAAAAAATAAAAAAACACAATTTTCAGAGGCTGCGCAGGCTGTTTGGAATGTGGTGACTAATATGAAATTTTAAACAGACAGCAGTTAGTCAGGTGGGCTATAGCATTTTGCTATGGCCCATTTTTTCTGGTAAATAGCCCATATTATTTTGAAATGGTATAAAGGGACCAAAGCATTGATAACACTGGGAAAAACAGGTAATCTTTAAGCATAAAAAAACCGGTTTTAATAAAGATCATGAAAGAACATGAAAGCAAACAGGAGGAATGCGATGGAAGATTTACTGAAAGCAGGACTGGACGACCAGGCCATGCAGAATCTGTTTGGATTGTCAGATCGAAGGATGCTGTGGCAATGCAAATGGGATAACAGATTCTGTTATTACGTGTATGTTCCTGCAAGTAGAGTGAATGCATCTAAGCCAAGTAAAGTTTTTGTGTGCATCCATGGGACAGCTCGCAGATATGAAACAGAACAGTATCAGGTGTACTGTGAGTTTGCGGAAACTAATAACTGTGTGATCTTATTTCCATTATTTCCTGGAGGTGCAGTAGAAGCCAATAATTATAATGACTATAAGCTGATCGTAAGCAGCGGATTTCATTATGATGACCTTTTATTAGCAATGATAGATGAAGTTGCAGAAAAGTATGGAAATATAGACACCGACAAGTTTTTCTTAGTGGGACATTCAGGAGGCGGACAGTTCGTGAACCGTTTCCTTTATCTGCACCCGGACCGGATC
>CAVIPV010000065.1:0-14040 GCA_963644495.1 Prevotella sp.
GTGCCACAGACTGTACACGGCCAGCACTTAAGCCTCTTTTTACCTTTGCCCATAAAAGAGGACTGATACGATAACCAACCATACGGTCTAACATACGTCTGGTCTGCTGTGCGTTGACCAGGTTCAGATCCAGCTCTCTCGGAGCCTTTAAGGATGCCTTTACAGCATTCTTTGTAATTTCATTAAAACTGATACGGTATACCTGTTTATTTTTAAGCTCATCCAGTTTCAGAGCCTTCATCAGATGCCAGGAGATGGCCTCTCCCTCACGGTCAGGGTCAGTTGCCAGATAAATCTTATCTGCTTTTTTTACTTCCTTGCGCAGCTTGGCAAGTACATCTCCCTTTCCTCTGATGGTAATATATTTTGGTTCGTAGTCGTGTTCCGGATCAAAGCCTAACTGGCTCTTTGGCAGATCCCTTACATGACCGCCAGAAGCGTCTACCTCATAATTGCTTCCTAAAAACTTTTTTATGGTCTTCACTTTTGCAGGTGACTCTACGATTACCAGATGATTCGCCATTGTAAACTCCTTATTCCTGTTCCTAAATTTATGGCCATATCCCCAACAATAGTCCCGGTATTTTCCAGGAGCCTTTTCTATTTTCAATTTTCATGGTCAGATACGCATTTTGGAACTGTCTCAGGCCTTTAAAACAGCTTTTTCGTATAATAAAGCCCTGTTGTCCTCACTGCATATCCGCCAAGTTCTAATTCCAGAAGTGCATCCATAGACTGGCTGACTGACAGTCCTGTCTTTGATGCTATTTCCTCTATATGGCGCGGTTCGGAATCTAGGCAACTATACACCATTTTTTCTTTCTTTGCAAGTCCCTTCTGCTTTTTTTCAGAAAGCTTTTCTTTCTCTTTTACAAAAATCCCCAGATTTTCAAGGACTGTTTCCGGTGAAAGAAGGACCTGTGCTCCCTCTGCGATCAGCCGGTTGCAGCCTGTACTTAAGGCATCTGTGATCCGCCCGGGAAGGGCATAGATCTCTTTTCCCTGCTCTAATCCAGACTGTGCCGTAATAAGGGAACCGCTTTTTTCTTTTGCCTCTATGACCAGGATAACATCGGAAAGTCCACTGATGATCCGATTCCGTATGGGAAAGTTTCTCGGCACCGGGGGAGCTTTTAAAGCATATTCTGAGATCAGTCCCCCATGAAAAGGAATATTTTCATATAACTCATAATTGCTTCTTGGATAACACTGGTCCACACCACAGCCAAGCACTGCATAGGTCATTCCGCCTCCATCCAATGCTCCCTCATGGCCTGCGCCATCAATGCCCAGCGCCATACCGCTGATGATCTGGACACCGGAAGCGGCCAACTCTTTCGCCATATAAGCAGCTGCTTCTCTTCCATAGGCGGTACAATTTCTGGCGCCGATCACAGCCGCAGTAGCTTTCTCTTCTTTTGGAAGACTTCCCTTTACATAAAGTCCTAAGGGATAGTCATATACAGAATAAAGCCGTTTGGGGTACTCTTCATCCAAAGAAGTGATAAAACAGATCCCTTTCTCACTTAGTTTATAATATTCCTCTTCCAGTCTGGAAAATTCCACTTTCCAGGCATCAAAACGGCGGGCATTTTCTTCTTTTTTAAAGATTCCTTTTTTCCATAATCGTGTTCCTTCTATATAATATGCCTGCCTGAAACCACCTGCTTCTTCCCCGATACGGCGTATCTGCAGCGCCCCGGCATCCGGCAAATGGCACAGCCAGTATAAAAATACTTTCTCTAATGCCTCTGTCCCCATATGCGTTCCTCCAATGCCCTGTAGCTAAAAGCTTCTGATAAATGTTCTTTCTGGATCCATTCTTCCCCAGCCAAGTCTGCAATGGTCCTTGCCGTCTTTAACACTCTGTGATAACCTCTGGCACTTATGCCTCTGGTTTCATATACCCGTCTTGCAAAACGCTTCTCCGGCTCCTTTAGTTTACAGAACTGCTGGATCTCTTTCTGCCCCATACGGCTGTTATTTCGTACATCTGTCCCTTGGAAACGATGGGTCTGTATCTTTACTGCTTTCTCCACACGGCTTTGTATGGACGCAGAATCTTCATTTTCCATGGTCTGGCCTTCCAGCTCTGAAAATGTAACCGGTGCAGCTTCCACGCAGATGTCAAAACGCTCTAAAATGGGTCTTGAAAGCCGGTTTAAATAGTTTTGTATCTGCATAGGTGTACAAGTACACCGGCTTCTGTCTGGGAAAAAACCGCAGGGACAGGGATTCATGGCTCCAAGGATAAGAAAATCTGCTGGAAATTCATAGCTTCCTGCTACACGGCTTACTGTAATACGGTGTTCCTCCAAAGGTTCCCTAAGTGCCTCTATAGCACCTCTGCTGAAATGAGGCAACTCATCTAAAAATAAAACGCCGCCGGAAGCAAGGGACAATTCCCCTGGTTTTGGCACTTTTCCACCTCCAGTAAGCCCCTGAGGGGAAATGGTATGATGGGGACTGCGAAAAGGTCTTTGAGAAAGTAATGGCTGTCCTTTGGGAAGCAGTTCACAAAGGCTGTATATTTTTGATATCTCTATATTTTCTTCCCAGGAAAGAGCCGGGAGAATGGTAGGGATACGTTTTGCTACCATGGATTTTCCTGTTCCAGCACTTCCGCACATTAAAAGGCCATGTCTTCCGGCTGCAGCTACCTCTGCTGCCCGGCGCAAAACGCTCTGGCCGCAGATTTCTTTAAAATCAAAGGGATACTCTGGTTTAAATGTACGGCTGTTTATTGTCTCCGGCACTTCCTGGACTATATCTTCAAAACTTTTCAGTGATAATACTTCCTGTAAATGGCGAAGAGATCTTATACCTATGATCTGTATCCCTTCTACCAAAGCCCCTTCTGCCATATTTGACACTGGCAAAAGACATCTGCGAAACCCCATTTTCCTAGCAGCGGATACCAGGACCAATACGCCTCTTACCGGTTTTACACTGCCGTCCAGTCCCAGTTCACCAATTAAAAGGGAATCTTTTAACTTTTCTGCTGACAACAGTTCAAAAGCCCCTAAAACTGCTGCTGCAATGGGAAGATCAAAGGCTGTCCCCTCTTTTCTGCTTCCTGCCGGTGACAAATTGACCGTAATCTTTTTGGCTGGGAGCTGAAAATCTGAGTTTTTCAGAGCCGTCCTGACCCGCTCCTGAGCCTCCCGTACCTCCAGTGCCAGCTGTCCGGAAATGGAAAATCCCGGCAATCCGTTAGATACATCTGCTTCTACAGATACCAGAAATCCATCCATACCCCGGATCCCGGCACTGTTTATCTTCGTAAACATGCGCAATGCTCCTTTCTGTTTTCTTATACTCTGTTTGTTCCTGTGGAATAAAAATATAGAATCGATAAAATATAAAATGATAGATATATCAGAATAAAAAATATTGAATTACAGATAACCTCAGTGTATCCAAGAAAAGAGCAAATTGCAAGCAAATTTTAGTAAATACTCAATGTTTGTGATCCAAATGTTATGATTTAAATTTCATCAAGATCCCTGAAATTCTGTCATAAGAGGACGAAAACGCAGTGGCAGATGATTTCTCTGACACTTTGGATTCTTCCTCTGTTCAATAGCAATGGCTGTAAAAAAAGTCTTCCAGAGTTTTTCCCAGTCTTCCTCTTCATTCTGTACCTGCAGTTTTTCCAGTTCCTCTGGTGAAAGCTCTGCCAGAAACCATTTTTTCCCTTTTTCATGAACTGCCGCTTTTCCTCTTCCTATATCACAGATCAGCCAGTTTTCCTCTGGCAGACGATCAGCAAAATAAGGCGCGATCAGCTCCAGCACATCATTTTTCGGTTGTATCTTTCCCGATAAGATTCCTTCCTCCATCTGTGAAAAACGCAAAAATTCAATAAACTGGTGCTTTTCGTTGTATACACTGCGGCACAGTTTAAACACCTCATGGACAGCAGGGATCTGAAGCTGGTCAGCCGCAGATGCGCCCCGCAGGAACAATACCTTCAAATACCGGTATATCTTATCTGCCCGCAGTGGATCTTTACTGAGACAGGCTATATATAACTGTTCCTGGATCTGGGAGTTTAAACGTGTCCGTACTGTTTCCATTACTTTTTTCACTTTTTCTCCGGCTGAAATACACTCCACATAAGAGGCAAAAAGTTCTACATTTTCTCCGCTGTTCTTTATCTCAAGACGCAGCTCATCCTGTGGGATCTTACTGACGCCTGCATCATAAATGCCGCTTAGGATCCCTTCGTAAGTAGGTTCACATACAAAAACGGTCATATGTTTTCTCCTGTTCCTTTACAACTGCCCAAATACAGCACTTCCTACTGCTTCTTTTACCAGAGCATCCTGAAACAGACCTGTTTTTTCTTCTTCCAGATGCATATCATCAAAAAGAGATAACTGCCTGTAACTGTTCCTGTTTTCTATATCCCACACTTTCCGCCTTTCATCTCCTATCAAGGCACTGGCGATCCCATCTTCGTCCATTCTGAAAGAAGTTTCCATTTTCCCGGAACAGGTGATAAAATAACGGGCCCGCTTTAAGACTACGCCTATCCGCTTTAAACCGTCAAAATCCAGTTTTCCCTGCTTTCTAGCAGCAATGATCCGCCTGGCTGACTTTACTCCCACACCAGGGATGCGAAGCAGCTGCTCATAGGAAGCCTTGTTTATCTCTACAGGAAAGTCCTTCAGATTTTGCAGTGCCCAGTCACACTTAGGGTCCAGAAACAGATTAAAATTCGGCTTTTTCTCAGAAAGAAGTTCCTCTGCCTTAAATCCATAAAAGCGTAACAGCCAGTCTGCCTGATAAAGCCTGTGTTCCCTTAAAAGAGGCGGGCCTCCTGGCAGAGACGGCAGATGACTGTCTTCATTGACCGGAACATAGGCAGAATAAAAAACACGTTTTAAACCAAAGTTATAGTAAAGAGCCTGAGTAACAGAAATCATCTGGAAATCATTTTCCGGGGTGGCACCTACGATCATCTGGGTGCTCTGACCGGCAGGTACAAAGGCTTTGGTCCCATAGTGATGTTCTTTTAGGACCAGCGCTGGGCTGTCCATCCCGTCAGCCAGCGCCACTGTCTCTTTTTCTGTCAGTTCCGGCCGTATAAGAGAGGCGCCTCCTGCAAAACCGGCTCTGTCAGAGGGATACAGCTTCTTATATCCCCTGTCATATCCTAACAATCGTCCGGATAAAGCGATCCCCTGCTGTACCTGGCGCATAGGAGCCAATATCTTTTCTCTCGTCTTTCCAGGTGCCAGTTCCCGCAGACCGGCCGCTGTGGGAAGCTCCAGGTTAATGCTCATACGGTCTGCCAAAAATCCCGTCCGCTCTACCAGTTCCCTGGAAGCGCCGGGAATGGATTTTACATGGATATATCCGTTAAAATGATACACATTCCGCAGTTTATAAAGGGTCTCGTAGATCAGTTCCATGGTATGATCTGCTGTAGAAAGGATACCGGAGCTTAAAAACAGGCCTTCAATATAATTTCTCCTGTAAAATTCCATAGTAAGGGTACATACCTCATCTGGAGTAAAGGCTGTCCGCAGTGTATCATTGCTGCACCGGTTTACACAGTATTTGCAGTCATAGATACACTGATTGGTAAAAAGGATCTTTAACAGGGAAATACATCTCCCATCCGCTGCGAAGCTGTGGCAGATACCTGCTTCTGAAGAATTTCCCAGATGCCCTTTCTTCCCTCTGCGCTCTACGCCGCTGGAGGTACAGGCAACGTCATATTTTGCCGCATCTGTAAGTATTTTCAGTTTTTCATCTATAGTAAGGTTCTCCTGTATCAGCATTTCATCACCGCCCGAACATTTGTTTGTCTTTATCTTATCACAGAGAAACAACAAATGCAATGGCAAAATCGAACATTTGTTCTAAAATATGGTAATTTGCGGACACAGGGCAAAAAACACGGCAGCATCGCGCATCTTACGCCATACTGCCGTGTTATTAAATCATCTTGACAGATGATATCTTATTAATCTATTAATCTCTGTAACCATTTGGATTCATGCTCTGCCATTTCCAGGAGTCTGCACACATCTCTTCAATTCCCTTTTCTGCTACCCAGCCAAGTTCTTCCTTTGCCTTGGTGCAGTCAGAATAGCAGGTTGCGATATCTCCGTCCCTGCGTGGCTGGATCTCGTATTTTAATGTCTTTCCACAAGCCTTTTCGTAAGCGTGAAGTACATCTAATACACTGTATCCAACGCCGGTTCCCAGGTTGTAGATGCTGACGCCCTCTTTTGCTTCCAGCTTCTTCATAGCCTTTACATGGCCCTTTGCCAGGTCTACTACATGGATGTAATCTCTGACGCCGGTTCCGTCTGGGGTGTCATAATCATTGCCAAATACATTTAAATGATCCAGTTTGCCAATAGCTACCTGTGCGATATAAGGTACCAGATTGTTTGGGATACCCTTAGGATCTTCGCCAATAAGACCGCTTTCATGAGCGCCGATCGGGTTAAAGTAACGAAGGAGCATTACGTTCCACTCCGGATCTGCAGTATGCAGGTCTGTAAGGATCTGCTCTAACATTCCCTTGGTGCGTCCATAAGGATTGGTAATCTCGCCCTTGGGGCATTTTTCTGTGATCGGGATCTGGGCCGGATCACCGTAAACAGTTGCAGAAGAACTGAATACAATGTTCTTAACTCCGTGATTTCTCATTTCATCACAGAGGATCAGAGTTCCGGTGATATTATTATTATAATATTCAAGAGGTTTGTGGACAGACTCACCTACAGCCTTTAAGCCTGCGAAATGAATTACCGCCTCAATATCTTCATTGTCAAAGATCTCTTTTACTTTTGGCTGGTCAAGCAGGTCTACCTCATAAAATTTTAACTTCTTTCCTGTGATCTGCTCCACTCTGTCTAAAGCCTTTTTGCTGGAGTTATAAAGATTATCTGCCACTACAACCTCATAACCTGCATTTAACAGCTCCACACAGGTGTGGCTGCCTATATATCCGGCTCCTCCGGTCACTAAAATAGCCATTGCATTATCCTCCTTGTTTCTCACATCAGTCCCCCAGGACTTCTATTGTTAATAGTATAGCGTTAAATCGCCCCAATAACAATGCACATTTTTTCTGTCTTCCTACGATTTTCTTTTTATCTTTCTTTTTATCATCTTATTTTTCCAGGACCTGGTCTTTCTCAAACACATCCCGCATTTTCCCAATGGCCTTTTTCTCGATCCGGCTCACATAAGACCGGGAAATGCCTAAAACTGCAGCAACCTCCCGCTGAGTGTGCTCTTTTCCCTTAAACAGGCCGTAGCGCATGGAGATCACCTGTTTTTCACTTTCCGTAAGACAGGCGTCAAAGGCTTCATACAGTTCTTTGATATCCTGGTCTAATATAAGCTGGTCAATGGTCCTGGGATTTTCCATTTCGATCACATCTACCAGACTGACCGTTTCCCCGTCTTTATCTGTTCCAATAGGTTCAAATAATGACACTTCCTTTGCCCGTTTTTTTCCGGCCCGAAGGAGCATAAGGATCTCATTTTCCACACATCTTGCCGCATAGGTGGCCAGTCTGGACCCCTTATCTGCATCAAAGGTATTCACGGCCTTGATCAGTCCGATCGTTCCAGCGGAAAGCAGGTCTTCTGTATCATATTCCTGACATTGATATTTTTTTACCACATGAGCCACCAGGCGCATGTTATGTTCGATCAGCATATTTCTGGCGGTCTGGTCGCCTTCTTTGCAGCGTTTCAGGTACAGCTTTTCTTCTCCGTGAGATAGTGGTTTCGGAAAAGTCTTCAAAAAAAGCCACCCCGCATATTCTTACTTACATACTATGCGAAGGCGGCTTGCCCGGTGCTATTCCCAGTTTTATAGATTTCACCTGATCATTCTATCTAAAAGCAATCACCAGATAATTTTACTGCAACTACATTTTCATCCAGTTTCTGAATGCTTCCCTTTACGGGCCAGGAAGGTGCCTCTTCCATTAAAAGCACTGCCTGGTCATACAATTCTTTCTCCTCTTCTCCGATCGCCTGCATATCCATTCCAAGGATCCCAAACACCGGAGCAACGCGGCCGGTCACTCCCAGCGCACTGGTTGCTTCCGGTTCAAAAAATGAATGACCGCACAGTTCTCCATAAACAACCGGCCCATGTAAGTTTGCACTTTTCTTCCCCAAAAAGATCACCTTGCACTGTGACATATCTTCTGTATATGCAGCCTCACAGATCTTGGGATACATCTGTGTCATGGTCAGCACATCATTGCGGTATGCTTCTAAAGATGACTGAAAAAGCTGAAGGGTCACGGCCCCCTGCTGTATGATGCATACGACGCAGACCAGACTGATCGCAGCGGTTTTCCATTTTTCCCATTTTCTTCCGTTTTCCGGCCACACCGTTAAATGAGCCAGAAAAAGGGCTGCCGCTACAGGATATACCATTTCTGTACGCACAGACTGGACCGCTCCCGATAATATGGTAAGGTAAAAAGGAGATAAAACCAGCAGGATCCCGCTTATGAGAAAGATCCCGTAATCCACTAAGCTTTTCTTCTTTTTCCAGCCCAGGTACATACATTGTATACAAAATAAAAGCATGGCCGGTGCATACCATTTCTGATAGAACACCCCATGACCAATAGCCGCCCGCATCATGGTTGTGATAACAGCCTGTATGCCTGCTGCTATTCCTTCTGTTTTCCAGTGGATCAGATCTGACACATAGGTAGAATCTGTATGTACAGCTATCCTTACTGCCTTTACAAGGATCATATAAGTCAGACATCCAATAAAAAATAAAAGAATATGACGGACCCCATACTCAAAAGCCCGTTTGGGATCCCCATTCAGATATACAAGAACAAATGATACTAAAATCAAAGTAATATATAACGGCACATAAACCTGATAAACTCCCCAGGATAAGACCAGACAGAAAAGCCCCGGTTTCTGGAACATGATCTCGCTGTCAATATAAAAATCATCATGAACAGCCCTGATCCCATATACAAGCATCAGGACCACTGTCATCAGAAAAAGTCCGCATTTTTTATTTTTAATAAAGATGCGTATCTCTTCTATCTCATTTTTCAGCTGTATCATTTTCTTCTCCCAATGTAAACAACGGCTTATATTTATGGCTATCTATGCTGTGGTTATAAGCCATAGCCTCGTAGTCCAAAACCTGCTTTCTATTTGGATTTTCCTCGGATTCTGCCTCTAACCAGGACTGATAATTTCCCTCTTTATCATAAAATCCCAGAAAATGAAGGACCGGATAGGTCTGGGACATATCTAAGAGAAAACGGTTGTATGGAGTCATATCAAGACCTGCCAGTTTTAAAACATAAGAAGACAGATACACAGCTCCCAGCTTGCCCATATCCTTTGAAGGCTGCTCATAGTTGGTCCAAATGATAAATGGAGTCTCATACCACATCAGGCGGTCCTGCACCGGCACTTCATAGCTTGGTGTGCCGTATACCTCATCAAAAAACTCATCTTCCACGCTTGGCTGATGATCCCCAAACATAACGATCATAGTAGGTTCATCGCTGTGGCTGAAATAATCTAATAAATAGGCAAAGGCATCATCGGAACGCTTTACCAGAGAAAGATACTGGTCTGCTTTTGGATATTTTCCTTCCATATCACCCGTCAGCCACACAGTCTGGTCAAACTCATCAAAGGTTCCCTCATAGCCACCGTGGTTCTGCATAGTAACATTAAATAAAAACAGCTTTTCCTGTGGATCTTCTTTATCCTCTACTACCTGGATCAGCTTTTCAAAATCTCCCTGGTCACTGGTGTAATAACGCAGCTGCTCGCTATCTTCAAAATAATCCCAGTCCAAAAACTCATCAAATCCCATGTTAGCATAGCAGGTATTCCTGTTCCAGTTCTCACCTGGATAAGGATGCATGGCTACAGTACGGTATCCCTGGTCTTTCATAGTACTTACCATAGTCCAGGCATCCGGTTTTACATTAAACTGATAAGCAATGGAGTTAGAGGGAAGCATAGCCACAGAATCCCCGGTAAGAAATTCAAATTCAGAGTTGCTGGTCATAGAGCCAAATACCGGCATACACAGATTTCCTTTTATGGTATTTTCCGTCAGACTGTTGATAAACGGAAAATATTCCTGGTTTGTGGAAAAATCTCCAACTACCCGCAGATCAGATAAGCTTTCATTCATAATGCAGATCAGGTTAACCGGCTGCGTCGTCACTTCGTGAGATAAAATCTCATCGTTAGTCGTATTTCCTGCATCTCCGGTTTCCTTCCCCTGCTCTTCTTCTGCGGAAATTTCCTCATAAATATTTTCCAGCCGCCCATGACTGTATTCTGCAGGCGGTCTCTTTACTACGTACTGAAGGGACAGAGCTGTGGATAAAATATAGCCGCAGGACTCATAGGTGTCATTCACTTCCCACATATTGATCCCCATTTGATGAGCGGGAACAATACTGTGGAAAAATCCGAAAACAAAAGCCGCCGCTGTTCCCACACAGGAAACTCCAAAGATCAGCCGTTTCTTTAAGTTTAAGCCTTTTATATGGATTGGGAAAAACCAGATGATAATGTTTGCCCCTATCACTGCTTTTGCCGCCTGTATCATCTGACGAGTAATATTAAAGGCATAATTGCCGGATACCGTCATAGCCGTACGCACTGCCAGCACATCCCAGATCATGATCGGACGGTCGCGGAAATCCACTACAAAGGTTTCTGCAAAAGATATTAAAAGTAACGCAACGGACACAATGGGTACCGATATACGGGTCGTTCCTGTAATGCCTGTAAAAGCCAGATACAGCACATAGGCCCAGCAGATATTTAAAACTGCCATGAAAACCGGGATATTTTCCAGGTTTCCTGTTACATACTCAAATAAATAATATGACATGCATGGAACAAGAAAAAGACACAGATAGCCTGTGCCTTTCATGATATATTTACATATGGTCAGAAAAAAATTGCTGCTTTTAGCAGATACTTTTTTTGTGATCGCATTTTCTGTATTCTTAGTTTCCTCTGTGTTTCTGGTTTCTTCTGTCACCGGCGTCTATCCTTCTCTTCCCGTATCACCACATATCTGGGATATCATTTCTCGCACACATTTTTTGCATACTATTAAAAATTTTATCATATCTTGTAACCACTTTCAAGAATCAATCTGGCAGGATATGTCCAGTTTTAATATCTTTACAGACGGATCACATATTTTCCAGAAATAATACGGCGATAGAAAATAACGGTCAGAACGGTAGCCGCGATCCAGCCAAATGGCCATGCCATCCAGATACCTGTACTTCCAAAATATCTTGTTAAAAACAATGCAACCAAAATGCGCAGGATCAGATCCGGTATCGTTGCCATTACAAAGTAATGCATGGCACCAGAACCGCGGATAATACCGTCCGTCATTAACTTAATGGATATCATAAAATACATAGGACTTACAATATGCAGAAATTCCCGTCCTGCATTGATGGCATCTACGCTGGAATCATTTAAGAAAAGTCCCATCATCTGGCGGCTGGCAAAGAAATAAAGGATCACAAAAGGAAGGGAGGCGATCAATGACAGCCGGACGCCTGTATGAAATCCCAGAGGCAGCCGCTCTTTCTTTCCTGCTCCCAGATTCTGGGCTGTATAACTGGAAAGACAGCTTCCAAGAGCCATAAAAGAGTTGATCGCAAAGGTATTTAACTTAATAGCGCCGGAATAACCTGCAATGACCGCAGAACCATAGCGGTTTACGATCTCCTGTACAAACATATTTCCAATAGATAACACGCTCTGCTGCATGATGCTTGGAATGGCAATGGCAGCGATCTGGGCTAAAAGTACAAGATCCAGCCACTTAAAAGTACCCTCACAGTTTATCTTTTTTAAGCGCATTGCCAAAAATGTAAGAGCTAAAATGGCAGAAATCCCCTGTGCAATAAAGGTAGCCCAGGCAACACCTGCTACCCCCAGTCCCAGACAGGCTACAAAATAGTAATCCAGGATAATATTTCCCACAGAAGAACCGATGAGGAAGTACAGCGGAGTTTTTGAATCCCCCAAAGCTGTAAAGATACCGGTACACACATTATATAAAAGTAAAAATGTGATGCCGTAGACGTAGATTTTTAAATACAGCTGTCCGTCTGCAAAGATATTTTCCGGTGTGTGGACAGCCCGCATCATGCTGCCGCAGAAGAAATAGCCAATGAGCGTGAGAAAAATGCTCATAAATGCGCAGGCAATAAAAGCTGTGCTTACTGCCGACTTCATCCTTGTCATATTTTTAGCGCCAAAAAGCCTGGAAACCACAACAGAGGCTCCCAGGTTGGTCCCTACGGCAAATGCCATAAATATAACAGTAATAGGATAAGATGCCCCTACTGCAGCTAAGGCATCCTCTCCTGCAAAACGGCCGGCAATACTGCTGTCTGCAATATTATAGATCTGCTGAAACATAACGCTGACTAACATAGGCAGCAGAAAGCGCCACAAGATCTTGCCCGGGTGCTCTCTGGTAAGGTCTTTCATCATAAGTATTTTCCCCCCTGAAATTCAGCCGGACGGACGCATATTCTGCTGCCTTGTTCTTTTGTTATGCTATACTTAAAAATACAGTATTTCAAAACTTAGTGGTGGAACAGACGGATACCGGTAAATGCCATTACCATACCGTACTGGTTGCAGGTATCGATGACCTGATCATCTCTTACAGAACCGCCGGGCTGTGCTACATATTTTACACCGCTCTTGTATGCTCTGTCAATGTTATCTCCAAATGGGAAGAAGGCATCAGAACCTAAAGCTACATCTGTCAGCCCGTCTAACCATGCTCTCTTTTCTTCTCTTGTAAATACTTCCGGCTTCTCTTTGAAGGTCTTCTCCCATCTTCCGTCAGCCAGAACATCCATATAATCTTCGCCGATATATAAGTCAATGGCATTGTCACGGTCTGCTCTGCGGATACCGTCAATAAACGGCAGGTTTAATACCTTTAGATTCTGGCGCAGATACCAGTTGTCTGCCTTGCTGCCAGCCAGTCTGGTACAGTGGACTCTGGACTGCTGTCCTGCACCGATACCAATGGCCTGTCCGTCTTTTACAAAGCATACGGAGTTGGACTGTGTATATTTTAAGGTGATCAGTGAAATAACCAGATCCATAGCTGCCTCTTCTGGCAGATCCTTATTTTCTGTAACAATATTTTTCAGAAGATCCTTGTCGATCTTTAAATTGTTGTGGCCCTGTTCAAACACAACGCCAAATACCTGCTTGCGCTCTAATTCTTCCGGCACATAGTCAGGATCGATCTGGATCACATTGTAATTGCCATTTTTCTTAGACTTTAAGATCTCCAGTGCTTCCGGCTCGTAGCCTGGGGCGATCACACCGTCAGAAACCTCTCGCTTGATCAGCTTTGCAGTTGCAACGTCACATACATCAGATAATGAGATAAAATCTCCAAAAGAAGACATACGGTCAGCGCCTCTGGCTCTTGCATATGCGCATGCAAGTGCGGAAAGTTCTCCCTGGTCATCTACCCAGTAGATTTTGCGTAAAACATCGCTAAGGGGCAGACCAACTGCTGCTCCGGCCGGGGAAACATGCTTAAAAGAAGTAGCTGCAGGAAGTCCGGTAGCTTCTTTTAATTCTTTTACCAGCTGCCAGCCGTTTAATGCGTCTAAGAAGTTGATATAGCCTGGGCGGCCGCTTAAAACAGTAACAGGCAGGTCCTTATTGTCATTCATAAAAATCTTTGCAGGTTTCTGATTTGGGTTGCATCCATATTTTAATTCCAGTTCTTTCATAGTTGGAGTTCTCCTTTTGTGTTAAACGTATTTCTGAATGTATTCTTGCTTTTGGAATGTCTGGTTTTTGATCATTACTTATTCTTATTTACAATACGGGTCTCCCATTTACCTGTTTCAATATCAATAAAGCGTACAAACAGGGATACTTTGTTGTCTTCATTTAAGCTGTTCCATACTTTATCTGTAAATTCATCAATGGTACCGTCGATCTCCACTGGCTTTGGCTCTCCCT
>CAVIPV010000065.1:14154-14997 GCA_963644495.1 Prevotella sp.
GCTTGGAAGCGGGTTGCCGTCATGCATATAGGTATGGATAAAATGGCCCATTCCCGGAACCGGATTTTCATAGGCAAATGTAAAACGCAGGCAGGAATCAGGATTTCCCTGGTTGCTCTTTAAAATAGACATGGCATAACTGTATTTTTTGTTTTCCACATGGAGAATTCCGGAAATACGTGGGGTGTAGTTTGGAGCGTCCGGTTCAAATTCACGGCTGCGAAGGGACTGTTCAAAGGTAAGCTGATGATCCATTCCCTCATAAATGGTATCGGTCTGGTCGCCATTTGTAACAATGGTCTTATTTCCCAGCACACGTACCGGCGCATAGATGATCAGGCTTGGATCTTCCAGCTTTGCAGGATCAAATGCCTGGGTGCGGATGCCGTCGCCCTCTTCTACAAACACACGGTTGCGGCTGTTTAAGCTGCGTCCCATGATAAAATAAGCGATGACAGCTTTCTTGCCGTCCTTACTTTCACCAATGACAATGCCTCTGCCCGGGTATGCGTTTTCTTTTAATTCCTGTTCCAGATTTTTCATATACATGGTATGATCCTCCTGTTTACTCAAATGTGGGGTGTGTTCCCGCCAAAGCGGGAAATACAGCAGATATAGCGTGTAAAAAAGCCGCCCACCTGCGCACAAAAATATCATTTCGTGCCCAGGCGGACGGCTCTCACTTTTCGCGTGCTCCCTGTGGTTGATCCACTTTCCGCCAGTCACACGCTGTGCTCTCTAACTGTTTTTAATATATATGGTTTTTACTAATAATGCAAGTGCTTTTTAGAAGTTTTACTTATTAGTTTTTCTTATAATTTATTCATTGCGGATCGCTGCCAG
>CAVIPV010000066.1:0-14701 GCA_963644495.1 Prevotella sp.
GGGCGATGTACGCCTTCAGCTGACGGATCTCCTCATCCTTCTCACTTAACAGCCGGTCTCTTTCTTCCAGCTTACATCTCTGCTCATCAATGAACATCTGGATCATCTTCTGGTCCATCATGCCTTCGATGATATTTCTCAACTCATCTACGGTCTCACCGGCATTTTTTCCTTCTTCATCAATGACGATATCCGCATATTTCTCATAATAAGGAACACGCTCATTGTACAGGTCACGCAGCGTAAATCCCGGTTTTAACGCAACCCCGCGGTCTACTACGTTTCCAATACGCTTTTCCATTTCCTCATAACTCATTTTCAGGTAAACGATCTCACTGATCTCCTTTAAATGAGCCATGGCTTCTTTACCATAGATCACGCTGCCGCCTGGAGCAATAACAGACATTTTCGCTTCCAGACCTGCATTAATGCGGTTCTCTACTTCCAGAAAGCCGTCCATGCCTTCATCAGCGATAATTTCCTTTAACAGTCTTCCCTCTTTTTCCTGGATCACAATATCCACGTCAATAAAAGAAAATCCCAGTCTCTTTGCAAGAAGCACACCTACGGTACTTTTACCCGATGAAGGCATGCCGATCATTGTAATATTCGGCTTCATTTTTTCGTTTCCTCCTTATGAGCAGTTGCGCGTATAAGCTAACGTTTCTTTTTCTTTTTAGCAGGTTTACGCACAGAATATCCGAAACTTCCTAACTTCTTTCCCAGTTCAAAATATTCGCCATGGGAATAAGCAGTCAGACCGGAAGCATTCAGGTTAAACTTGCCCCTGTCATCCATATACTGGTTGTCAATGGTCACGCCTACCACTTTTGCCAGGAACATGTCATGACTTCCCAGTTCTTTTACCTCTGTTACCTTGCACTCAATATTTACAGGACTTTCCTCAATACCAGGTGCCTTTACATAACGGGATGCCTGAGGTGTTAAACGTGTCTCTGCAAACTTGTCTACATCACGGCCGGATTTTACGCCGCAGTAGTCTGTAGCACGCACCAGTCTCTTATTCACCAGATTGATGACAAATTCCCCTGTTTCCTTAATAATATCATGGGAATAACGCTCTTTCCGCACGGAAATAGAAACCATAGCCGGGTCAGAACAGATGGTTCCAGCCCATGCAACGGTAATAATATTCGGTTTTTCCCCTTCTCTTGTGCAGCTTACCATAACTGCAGGAACAGGATACAGCATATTTCCCGGCTTCCAGTATTCTTTGCTCATTTTCTCTATCCTTTCTGCCCTTTTCACAAACTCCATGTTACCGTTCATACACGGGCACCAGCCTCAGATCCTACTCCTGTTCAGCTAACATCAGTTCCGGGATCAGCTGCTTCTTTCTGGAAACAACCCCCGGCAGACACAGTACCGGCTCCTTTAAGCCTTCCTCTTCTAACAGTTCAATATCCTTATGGAATGCCTTTCCGGCTAACTGCAGCGCTCCCTGACCTTCACAGATCAGATCTGTGGTTTCCGTTAATATATTCGTCAGCATAAAGAATATCATATTCAGGCCATTATTTTCCAGTACTTTTTCCATAAATGCTTCCATACGGCCCTTTAATTTATCCAGTTCGCCACCATTTAAAGAGGTGATCTGACCAACGCCAATGGTCACTTTTCCGGAAGTAAAGCGCTTGAAATCCTGATAAAAGATCTCTTCATCGCTCTTATCCTTTAAATTGCTTCCTGCGCTGAACATTTCCATTGCATATTTTTCAATATCAATTCCTGCAATATCAGCCAATGCTCTTGCTGCCATTTCATCCACCGGAGTACAGGTTGGCGAACGGAACAGAAGTGTATCAGATACAATAGCACTGCACAAAAGTCCGGCGATCTTCGGCTCTACCTTCACGCCAGCTTCCTGATACATCTGATAAATAATGGTCGCGGTACAGCCTAAAGGCTGGTTGCGGAAAAATACCGGTGACATGGTCTGGATGGTTCCCAGCCGGTGATGATCGATGATCTCTAAGATCTCTGCATTTTCAATACCTGCCACTGCCTGATTTTTCTCATTGTGGTCTACTAAAATGACCTGTTTTCCTCTTGCACCAAGTAAGTTTCTGCGGGAGATCATTCCCAGATAACGGCCATCCTTGTCAAGAATAGGGAAATCGCGGTGGCGCTTGCTTGCCATTACTTCACGGATCTCGTCAATATAGTCATCACTGTTAAATGTGATCAGATGCTCTCTGGTCATAAAGTAGCTGATGGGCATGCTCTGGTTAATGAGACGGGCTGCTGTATAGGTATCATAAGTGGTTGCAATAATGGTGCAGCCTCTTTCCTGGGCGATCTTTTTAATGGTCATGGAAACGCCTGCGCCTTCGCACACGATAATACAGTCTGCTCCCATTTCAATGGCGCAAAGCTGGGACTCATAACGGTTTCCTAAAATAACCAGGTCATGGGGCTCAATATAAAATTCCATCAGATCCGGATTTGCAGCTGCGATCAGAACCTTTCCCTGGTCAAAATAGGCCTCTGCGCTTCCGATGATCAGGTCCGCTTCCAGCGTCTCAATAATATTGGAATACTGGGTATTTGCCTTTGACAAAATGCTGCTGTCATAAATGTTCATGTAGGTCTTAGTGATATCACCTACTGTGATCAGGCCTTCCAGTGTGCCGTCTTCCCTTACAGAAGGAATGGTCACAACGTTGTTCTCCTGCATGATGTTCCATGCTTTCTTTAAGGAAATATTGTCTGCTACGCCCTTTGTCTTGCGGATCTCAATGTCTCTTACCTGGGTGCGCACATCTTCCACCATCTGCGGTTCCTCTGCACCGAAATACTCCAGTACAAATTTAGTCTCTCCATTTACATGTCCCGCTCTTGCAGGCATATATTCTTCCCCGGTTATTGCCTGCTTCAGATTTGCATAACAGATGGCTGAACAAATAGAGTCCGTATCCGGATTTCTATGTCCGATCACCATGGTTTTTCTGTTTAAATCCTGTTCCATTTCTCCCTCCCTGAGAAGCGTATCGCGCTCATTCTTTTCTCTTTTGCTTTATACACACAGTGCCTGTTTTATGTACAATGATTTATAATCTGTTTACAGTATGTTCACATTTCGTTCACATTTATTTTTTATACTATTTTCATAAGAAAGAGATAGCAAAAAACAGGTTATTAGTCAAATTGCACATAGATTTTTCATAATTGCCCCGGTTGGAAACGATCGGGGTCTCCTCATGTTTACGGAGTTTTTTGTTAATCAAGTATAACAGACCGTCATTTTTTTTTCAAGTATTCCCATGTACACAGTGAAGTGCAAAAATGCTGCAAGGCTCAACGCCCGGCAGCATTTTTTATCTCCTGATTTAATTTCTCAGTTCACTTCTATCTCTGATACTGGATCTTCCAGCCTGCATATGGAAGGCTAAGGCCAGTTGCCTCGCTCTTTTTCTCTCCATCTTCATCCAGAGTAAATACCTTTCCGTCTTCCACAACATACGCAGCTTTTCCATTAGAAGAATACTTCTTTTCCTCTGTCTGTATCTTTCCGTTTTCATTGACCAGATAAACCTTACCTGCAACCTTAAATGGCTCATAGGAGCTGCCTTCTTTAGCGCTGACTAAAAGGCCATTATAATAGAGAAAACCGTCTTTTTCGCCGGTAACGCCGCAGCCCTTTTCAGAGCCGGAAGTACCGGAACAGAAGGTGTACACCTTATCTCTCTTGTCCACAGCATTGGTATTTCGTCCAATGCTTAATGCACCGCCTGCTTCCGGATCAAAGTAAGCCGTCTCTGTCTTGCCTCCAGAGGTAAATTTGATCAGCCCGGACTGGCAGACACCGTAAGAGTCGAATAAATAATATTTTCCGTCTATTTTTGCAGCCCCGTCTTTCAGCCCGATAGCATCTGCAGATAAGAACAGCGGACTTCCGTTATTTCCCAGATAAAACCAGCGGGAGCCGTCTTTTTTCATAAGGGCTGTCTCATCAGCATTGGTCTTTCTCACTGCCTGTTCGTCCAACGCAGTGCTCCATGCCTTTGTATCCCATGGTTTTTCAGAAGTCTCAAACCACTGGCCCTTTAACATGCCTTCGGCTTTTCCGCCCAGGTATACAAAGCGGCTGATGCCTGTTCCGTCTCCTGGCTCTGCCTTTTCCTTCACGCACTGCCAGCCGGTAAGCATAACACCATTTTCATCAAAATAATATTTCTTTCCGTCAATGGTGGCTTCCTTTGGAGTGCCGTTTTCACCCTTTCTTGCTTTGCCGTTAGACTGGAAATAATACCATTTTCCATTTTCAGAATCTGTATACAGATCCTTTGAAATACTTCCCTCTGCCGGACGTTTCTTTCCGTCACTTTCCAGGAAATACCAGCCGCTTCTGGTATAGCCTTCAGAGCCGTTTCCCAGATAATAAATATCTCCATTTTCGTAGTGCCAGCCAGTACGCATCCGTCCGTCACCATCAAAACAATACTTTGCCTTTCCTATGGTCTTCCAGTCATTTTTCTCCACTTTTCCGTTCCGGCCCAGATAATACCAGCCTGATTTCATGGAGCCCTCATTTTCATCTACATGGATCCAGGTCTCTTTTGTCATGCTGCCGTCTTCACCGGCATAATAAGTCCCGTCAACCCATGTATTCTTTGCCAGATTGCCTTCTCCATCCAGATAATAAGATGTTCCCTGGGAAGTTTTCCACTCATTCTTTGCATAAGAACCATTGCTGTCCACAAAATGGACCACACCATTTTCATTGATCCAGCCTTTTTCCGCTGCCATAACAGAAAGCGGAACCGCTCCGGCAATCATAGTTCCCACAGCCAATGCCCTGATCCAGTTTTTCATCCAACGTTTCTGATCTCTCATAATCTGCCCCTCCTGAAAATCGGATATTGTTCTATCCTTCGGATGATTTTATTTTATCAGAAAATAATCATAAATGCATGAATTAATTTTGAATATTTATATAACAATTCCTTAAACATCTTACATATTTATTTCAGATGATGTGGTCGCTTCTGGTTCTTTTTCACTCATTTTTTCAACGACTTTCTCTTCCTCTTTGGCTTCACCTGGTGTTTCAGGAAGACGTCCATACAACTTCGCCATTCTCCTGCACTGCTTTAAAACCTCACCATTCATTTCTCCCGGCAGCAGTCTCCATTTCCAGTTTTTTCCAAGTGTGGACGGCTCATTGATCCGTGCTTCCGCTCCCAGTCCCAGATAATCCTGAACCGGTATCACTGCCAGCTTTGCCGGACTTGCCATAGCCAGGCGGATGAACTCCCAGTGCATTTCCTTCTTTGGTGTATGGTGGCAGCCCATGTATTCCCTTGCAAAGGACTTATTCTTACGGCTCATGGTCTCATACCAGCCCACCAGTGTTTCATTATCATGGGTTCCTGTATACACAATGCAATTTTCCCTGTACTTATGGGGCAGATAATCGCTGTTTTCCGAGTCATCAAAGGCAAATTCCAGCACCTTCATTCCCGGGAAACCGCTTTCTTTTAACATCTCATGTACTTCCGGAGTTAAGAATCCCAGATCTTCCGCAATGATGGGCAGTTCTTCTTTTTTCAGGCTCTTCTTCAACCGGGCAAACAGGTCCAGTCCCGGTCCCTTTTCCCAGTGGCCAAACTCCGCTGTAGGATCACCATAAGGAATGGAATAATAAGCCTCAAATCCTCTGAAATGATCCACACGCACTACATCATACAGTTTCAGGCTGTATTCCATACGCCTGATCCACCAGCTGTAATGATCTTTCTTGTGATATTCCCAGTCATACAGCGGATTTCCCCAAAGCTGGCCTGTTGCTGAAAATGCATCCGGCGGACAGCCGGCTACTGCCTTTGGCAGACATTCCTCATCAAACTGGAACAGCTCCGGATGTGCCCAACTGTCAGCCCCGTCAAATGCCACATAAATTGGGATATCACCGATAATGCGGATGCCATTTTCATTGGCATAAGCTTTCAAACGGCTCCACTGCTTATTAAATTCAAACTGCTGGAATTCATAAAACCCGATCTCATCTGCCAGCATTTTTTTGTATTTTGCTACTGCTGCAGGCCTGCGAAGCCGGATATCCTCATCCCATTTGTTCCAGCTGGCGCTTTTAAAATGGTCTTTTACTGCCATATAAAAGCAGTATTCTATGGTTTCCGGATCTAACTTTGACTCCAGAAACTGCTGATGATCTTTTTTCCACCGGTCATAAGCCTTTTTCAGGACCTTAAACCGAGCTTTGTAGATCTTATCATAAGCAATATATCGGTCATCATCCCCAAAATCAGCCTCTTCGATTTTAAACCTTGCTTTGTAGATCTTATCATAAGCAATATATCGGTCATCATTCCCAAAATCTGCCTCTTCACACTCTTTTTCTGTAAGAAGTTCTTCCTTGATCAGCTGCTCCAGATCAATAAAATAAGGATTTCCTGCAAAAGCAGAAAACGCCTGATAAGGCGAATCCCCAAAACCGGTAGGCCCCAGCGGAAGGATCTGCCAGTAGCTCTGTCCCGCCTCTTTTAACTGATCTACAAATTCATAAGCTTCTTTTGAAAAGCAGCCAATGCCATACTTAGAAGGCAGACTGGCAATCGGAAGAAGCATACCACATTCTCTCATATTATTTATCCCCTTTTTGTCATGAAAGTGTTGTTATTTATACCTTAGTGTAGCACATTTCTTATTCCCCTACAACAAAGGCGAACGCTCTTTCTCTTCCCGATACTGCCCCGGCGTCACCCCAAACTTTCTCCGAAACAACCGGTTAAAATAAGACAGATTTTCAAACCCACATTTCAATGCGATCTGGGTCACACTTTCCTCTGTCATTTTTAAAAATTCCCCGGCCCTGGTCAGCCGGTAATCATTAAGATACTGGATAAAAGGCATCCCCGCATACTGCTTAAAATACTTCATAAAATGGGACTCACTGTAAAAACACAGCTCTGCCGCCTGCTTAATAGTGATCTCTTCCCCAAAATGTTCCCGGATGTAGTCCAGTATCCCCTTGATCTTCTCCCTTGCATGCCCCGGCTTCTTCTCTGCAAATAAGATTCCTCTGCCATAAGCATAATACAGAAACAGAAATAACTGCCCTTTGACTGCCAGCTGATACCCATTTCCCCGCTGCTTTGAAAATTTGTCCAGCTCCTGTATCACCTGCCCGAATACCTCATAGTCCGGCTGCCCCCTCTGTATCAGAACCGGCTTTTTCGCCTGTCCTTCCTGCAGTGGTTTTAAAAAATGCACCGTACAGCCGTCTCCATTATCCCCCATAAGCATAGAGAGGCGGAAAATGATATTTTCGTACTCCATTCTTTCCCCATTTTCACAGGAGATCGCATGAAGCTGTCCCGGAAAAACAGCCAGAATATCTCCTTTTGCCACAGGATAAGATACAGTATCCACCGTGATCCGCCCATTTCCCTTCTTCACAGCGATAATTTCCATTTCCTCATGCCAGTGAAGAGCCACATGAGTGAAATCCACCGGGATAGAGCAGGGATAAATATTAAATGGAAACTCTCTTTTTCCATGTTCCTTGATCTCATGATAGCCCTGGTTCATCCCTCTCTTCTCCTTTCATTCCACCGTTTTTTCTCATTGATTTTTCCTTCACCTGTCACTTTTTCATCTCATTTTACATTTTTGGTAGTATTGTACTATAATATACTGGCATTCTACAAGACACAAACGGAATTTTTTTCTATAATGATCCCATAAAATACAGGAAAAGAAACACGGACAAACATTAACATATCACCAGCAGAAAGGAAAATATTTCATGGCTGAACGTACAATGACAAAAGAAACTCTGCGGCAAAGAAATTTCCGCCTGCTCTGAAAAAGAGCTTTATACCGGACTTTTATCTCTGGTACAGGAAATGGCAAAAGACAAAGGATCCAATGAGGGAAAGAAAAAACTTTACTATATCTCCGCTGAGTTCCTCATCGGAAAACTGCTTTCCAACAACATGATCAATCTGGGAATTTACGATACTGTAAAGAAACTTCTGGAAGAAAATGGAAAATCTTTAAGCGCAGTAGAAGAAGTAGAACCAGAGCCATCCCTTGGAAACGGCGGTCTTGGACGTCTGGCTGCATGCTTCTTAGACTCCATTGCTACTTTAGGCTTAAACGGAGACGGCGTTGGCTTAAATTACCATTTCGGCCTTTTCAAACAGCTGTTTAAAGACAACAAACAGGCAGAAGAGCCAAATCCATGGATCGAGAACACTTCCTGGCTGACTAAGACAGATGTGACCTACAAAGTCCCATATAAAAACTTCACTCTCACATCCCGTATGTATGACATCGAAGTTACCGGCTACAATAACCGCACCAACAAGCTGCACCTCTTTGATGTAGAAACGGTAGATGAAAGCATTGTAGAAGACGGCATTTCCTTTGACAAGACCGATATTGCAAAGAACCTGACTCTCTTCCTCTATCCGGATGACAGCGACAAAGAGGGCCGCATCCTTCGTATCTACCAGCAGTATTTCATGGTAAGCAACGCCGCAAGACTGATCTTAGACGAAGCCATTGCCAAAGGTTCCACTCTTTACGACCTGGCTGACTACGCTGTGATCCAGATCAACGACACACATCCGACTATGGTCATCCCGGAACTGATTCGCCTGCTGACCACCGAACATAACATGGAAATGGACGATGCCATTGAGGTAGTAAGTCACTGCTGCGCCTACACCAACCATACGATCCTGGCAGAAGCACTGGAAAAATGGCCGGTAGAATTCTTCAAAGAGGCCGTTCCGCAGCTCCTTCCTATTATGGAAGTCCTGGATGATAAGGTACGCCGTAAATTTGATGATCCATCTGTATACATCATCGATAAAAATGACCTGGTACACATGGCGCACATTGATATCCACTATGGTTTCAGTGTAAATGGAGTTGCTTCCCTTCATACCGATATTTTAAAAGAGACCGAATTAAACAACTTCTACAAGCTTTATCCTGAGAAGTTTAATAATAAGACCAACGGTATCACCTTCCGCCGCTGGCTGCTGCACAGCAATCCGGAGCTGACTGCTTTTATCACAGAATTTATCGGAAACGGCTTTAAGAAAGACGCAGAAGAATTAAAGAAATTAGATACACCAGTGATCACAAAGAACTTAAAACAGCTTTACCGCCTGTTAGACATCAAGGCGCAGAAAAAGGCAGAACTGGCTGATTATCTGAAAGAAACCCAGGGCATCACCATTAACCCGGACTCCATTTTCGATATCCAGATCAAACGTCTCCACGAATACAAGAGACAGCAGATGAACGCCCTGTATCTCATCCACAAATATTTAGAGATCAAAAAAGGCAAAAAGCCGACCACACCCATCACTGCCATTTTCGGTGCAAAAGCAGCACCTGCTTATATCATTGCCAAGGACATTATCCATATGATCCTCTGCCTGCAGCAGATTATTGACAATGATCCTGATGTAAAACCATACTTAAATGTAGTGATGGTAGGCAACTACAATGTCACTCTGGCAGAAAAGCTGATCCCGGCCTGCGATATTTCCGAGCAGATCTCCCTTGCTTCCAAAGAAGCCAGCGGAACCGGAAACATGAAATTTATGTTAAACGGCGCCATAACCCTTGGAACGGAAGACGGCGCCAACGTAGAGATCCACGATCTGGTTGGGGATGACAATATCTACATCTTCGGCGACTCCAGTGAAACAGTAATCGAGCGTTACAAGAAAGCCGACTACTGCTCCAAAGATTACTACGACACAGACCCGGCTATCAAAGAAGCCGTAGACTTCATCATCAGCAAGAAAATGTTAGCCGCAGGCGACAAAGAAAACCTGGAACGCCTGTACAACGAACTGTTAAACAAAGACTGGTTCATGACCTTCCCAGACTTCAAAGCCTACTGCGAAGCAAAGGAAAAGGCCTTCGCCGACTACGAAGACCGCACCTCCTGGGCTGAAAAAATGCTGGTCAACATCAGTCAGGCCGGATATTTCTCCTCTGACAGAACCATTGAGGAATATAACAGGGATATCTGGAAGCTGGCATCCTTTTAAGATTTTACCTTTTTTTACGATAAATACATACACCGGCTATCACTACAAGGGCAAACACCGTTGAGATTCCCGCTATTTTCCCTGAATCCACTGATTTTGATCCTTCTGATTTTACCGGTTTTGATTCTTCTGATTCCACTGTCTCAGCGTTTTCGTTTTCGGTATCATCCGGTGCTGTTTCGGCTTTGGTTTCCGGTGCAGAAGCATTTGCAGCTTCTGCATCGGCCCCGGCAGCTTCTGTACCGACAGCTGCATCAGTCTCAACGGCTTCCGATGCAAAATCTTCCGGGAATGCTTCCTTTAATTTCTCATTTTCATGTGCCTGTTCGGCTTCAATCTGTTCTTTGATCACACGTCCGCTGTTGATCTGATTCGCATTTACCTCTGTGCTTTCCCTGCTGTTTACCATGTAAACGATCAGATCACCATCTTCCGTCGTTGATCCGCTGTTCACTGTAAAATATCTGCCGAAGTCTCCTATATGGTCTTTATGTTCCCATTTGAAAGTCATATCCAGGTTTTCCGGCACCCAATCACACAATTTAAAGGCAATCGTTCCTGTCTCATGATATTTTCCCGCCGGGAGCGTTACATTCGCTTCAAAATCATGTTCTCTGTCCAATGTAATATCGTAAATACGTTCACCTGCAAGACGGTAGGTAAGGCTTTCAAAAACACCGTAATTTTTTGCCCGGATATGAATGGTGCCGCTTTCCTTTCCGTCCGAATAATCATAGAAGGACGGGCTGATATCCAGTTCAAAGTCTTCGTACACACCTTCCGGATTCGCAGATGCCGTGCCTGTTTCTGTAACATCAGCAGCTGTGTTTCCCTGTGCCGGATTTTCAGACACATTCACCACCAGAGTTGTATCAGACTGTACCGTCAGACTGTCCTGCACGTCTGCAGTGTACTGATCCCACACATCTTTTGGAAAGATCACATGAACATCATAGGTGCCTTCATCCACCGGAATGGTAATGGAATAGTTTTCATTTGCCGTGATGCCGTGGGCCTCCTTGTTCAGGTACACATCCACTCTCTGATCAAAGCCATCCGGGACATTTACTTTTATTGTCACGTTTTTGGCATCTTCGCTGATATCAAAAAAATGCAGGTAATCATCCCCTGTGCTTCTTGCATAACACGGGATGCACATCATAAGTGAAAATGCCATACAGATAACTGCTCCTATTTTTGTTCTTTTCATCATCTTTTCCCCTTTTACCTTACTATGAATTTTATTTAGTTTTAAGTTTTATTTGTTATGATCCTATCTTAAACGATGGGTTTTATGGTTTTTGGACACAAAAAAGATCAGAAAATTCTTAAAAAGAAATCCTGATCTTTTTTTGAGTCCCGGAAATGCCCTGAAAGAGGCGGTATTCCTTTCTGCAAGAAAAATTAACGTTTCAATTGGAACCAATATGCTGTGTCAATGCCCTGAATGGGGGCATCCTTCGTCCCCATTCTAGCAAATAAAGTTTCTCCGTGCAAGAACATTTTTCATAAAACACGGCTGAACCTGCTGCCATTACGGGTGATGTTCGGATTATTCTCTTCCGAACATCTGCACCCAGTAATAATGATATTCTGCATCCGGATCATAGACAAAGCCGATCGCACTTCTGTTATAACCGGATTTCAGAATATTTTCCCTGTGACCTTTGGAGTTCATCCAGGCTTTTACAACAGACTTTGGAGTGCTCTGTCCTTCTGCTATATTCTCGCCCTCCGCGCTGCTGAAAAATCCCACTTCATCAAATGCTGTAAAGCATATGCTGCCATCCGGTCTGACGTGAGAAAATTTCTCCGTAATTTCCTCGGCACGGATCTGGCATGCTTCCGCAATGGTATCGTCCCATTCAAGCTCATCCAGGCCTTTCTTTACCCGCTCTTTGTTGATCCGTTCAAAGCACTCCTGTGCATAGTCGCTCAGATCATCGGGATCGATCATGTTATCTGAATTGGATGAGGAACTGCTGCTGCCTGAGGAACCGGAGTATAAAGTGTTTTCATAACCGGAGTTTGTTTTACTGCTTTTCGTTGAGTTTGCCGATGTGCCGCTCTTGCCTGAAGCAGTCATCGCCTTGCTGTTGTCCTTAGCATCAGCCTCTTCTTTTGTTTGTTCCTCCCAGTGCTCTTCCTCTGCACTCTCTTCACTCTCTGCATGCTTTGGATTTATCACGGATCTGCACTGGACAAAACCGTTCTGCACCCATGCTCCATTGGCATCTACTGTATAGCCGTCCGGAGTATTGGTATTTAACAGGGCATAGCCGTTGGCATCAAAATAATAACACTCTTCGATCTCGTCACCATTGCCATCCAGCCACTGCCAGGTATTGCTGTACCAGCTTGTATTATCTGCATTGGTTCCATACCACCAGCCTGTTTCATTCTGCTGCCAGCCTGCTGCAAAGCTGGTCATGCTCATAGCGCCTGCTATTAAGATTGCTGTTACGATACATTTTATACTGTTTTTCATACTCATGATTCTCCTTTAAAATGATTTATTTGTTTGTTTATTTCTTATGTTTTTATCTTAAACGATGTGTTTTACGGTTTTTGGACACAAAAAAACGCCGGAGAAATCCGGCGAAACTTTTACAGGAAACATATTCTGTGACATTTCCCCCTATATCTGCTATAATTATGATGATACCGGGGCAAACAGTATTTTAACCCCAACATTATGATTTTTGAACCTGACAAAAACATGAGATACGAGAGGATTTTAATGTGAAAAAGAAAAACGTTGAGGAAAAGCTTGCAGATCTGCTCCAGGCCTTTCAGGAACGAAAGGAATTGTCTGTAAATGACATATCTCAGCTTTTATCCTGTAACCGTCAGAGTGTTTATAATTACGTGAACCGTCTCAGTGAACGCGGCATTGAACTGAAATGCAAAAAGCACAGCCGCACCGTTTACTATCACCTTGTTTCCGATGACACCGGTGCAGCTTGGGCTTCCTGCATCCCTCTGACAGATAAAACTTTGCGAAAATACAACATTGTGCAAAATCTCCAGACGGCTTCAGCCACTCCAAAGGCACTGGAGGAGCGTTATTATTTTTGTTCTTCCGTCAATCAGGAGGAGGACTATTCCTACCATGATTTCAAGCAGCCTATGGATATCGGCTACTCTGCATTTCGCAGCCTGATACAGGAATTAGAACAGGAACATGAGATCGAGTGCAGCACAAGCGGCGTATATCGCCCCACCGGACGCACCATCCCGATCCTTCATCATTTTTCCCGGGAAGAGATTCTTGGACTGTTTAAGCAGCTGAAAACGCTTCCCTCCGGTTCCCCCTACCATGGGCAGCTGGCTTCCATTGCAAGAAAGCTGGAAATCATAAAAGTTTCCTGTAATCTTGGTTCTGTTTCCGGTCCCGGCTACCTGACCTATGGCAAAAATCATGAAATGCTGGAGCAGGTCAGCCAGTGGATGAAAAAGCTCTCCGATTCCAATTACACGGAAAAACTGATCCGGGTTACCTACAACACACGTTCCGGTCAGGCACTTACAGTTCTGTTCCAGACCGGTATGGCTGTCTATAGCGTGGAAAAAGCCCGGCTGTATCTTTTGGGAAAAGAATATACATCCGATCCGATTCATGCTGAAAAATATCATTCCATTATTGATATGAGCACCATCATTCGGATCGAAGATACGGAATTTTCCAATGCCGGCTACCAGTCCGATGAATACCGACGCATCTTTTGTGAAATGTTCAGCATATCTTTGGAGGAGCCGGTTCAGGTCACGGTCCGCTTCGATCTGGAGGCTAACGTAAACCGAAAAATAAAATACTTAAGCAGGCAGCGAAACACCGCTTCCATCCGATATTTCCCTGAAGAAAACCAGCTGGAATACCGGGATACCATCCGCGGTCTTGCTGATTTTGCCAATTATCTCCGCCAGTTCGGCCGCAACGTTCACGTTATAGCACCTGCTGAATTAAAGGAGAAAATGAATTTTTCCGTAAAACGGACTTTGGCAAGATATGAGGAGGATGACCATGAATAATTACACAAACCCTTATCTCCGTCTCCAGACTTATTACGGCTGGCTGGCCTGCAGCAGTGACGATCTGCTTGGTATGTCTATCCTTGAGCTTCATCAGCACACACAGCTTCCCCTTTCCGTCATCCGTCAGGATATAGCGGCCATTCTGGAATGGGAGGCAAAAACAGAGAAAAGAAACTACAGAGGTTATTCTCTTGAAAATAAGATCAGCTTTGATCTGGAGACCATCTTTGATAAAGCGGATTTCTACGATGACCGTGCAGATGAACCGGCTGATTTTGAGAGTTTTGATGGTTCTGAATTAGAAGATATGATTACCGCTCTTGATTTCGGTGATTTTGACCCAAAGCTGCAAAAAATGCTCCTGAATGGGGATCTAGATAACCTTCCGCTTCTGATCGACAATTACCGGTCCGGCGGACTTGGCCGCTTCGATATCCCATTAAGCTGCGATGAAGCTCTGGCTCTGGAGGCTGTTTTAAAGGACCTGAGCGCAGATCAGCCTGTTCCCCTCAAAAAATCCTCCTTTTTTCAGATCAAAGACAGCTATCGCACCATACATGACTACCGGGAGCTGTCATCCCGCCTGCAGATCATTGATAACGCCA
>CAVIPV010000067.1:0-14684 GCA_963644495.1 Prevotella sp.
CTTTCTTATGATCATGTCCACCGCTGTCAGCGGTGCCTGCCTAATTCCTGTTATTTGCAAACATTACCGCATATTCTATGGAATTTCTAAGGCTTAATTCACTTGCCATACCGGTTCCGGCCTGGTCAAATGCGGTTCCGTGGTCTACAGATACACGGATGATCGGCAGACCTAAAGTAATATTAACACCTGCCACTGCATCCCATACTTTCTTTTCATGGTTGTATACAAAGCCTACTACCTTTAACGGGATATGGCCCTGGTCATGATACATGGCAACGACAATGTCATACCAGCCGCCTCTTGCTTTGGAGAATACAGTATCCGGTGGTACAGGTCCGTCTGCGTTGATGCCTTCTGCCTTTGCTGCTTCAATAGCCGGGATGATCTCATCAATCTCTTCTCTGCCGAACAGGCCATGTTCACCGCTGTGTGGGTTCAGACCGGCTACGCCGATCTTTGGCTCCTTGATGCCCAGATCCTTGCATGCCTTATCTGCAATACGGATCACGTCTAATACACGCTGCTTCTTTACGCGGTCGCAGGCTTCACGCAGGGAAACATGGGTGGAAACATGGACTACACGCAGGTTTTCATGTGCCAGCATCATGGTATAATTCTTTGTACCGGTCATATCTGCGTAGATCTCTGTATGTCCGGAATAATGGTGTCCTGCAAGGTTTACAGCTTCTTTATTGAAGGCATTGGTAACAGTAGCATCTACCTTCTTGTCCATTGCCAGTTCAATGACCTTTGTTACATATTTGAAAGCGGCGTCTCCGCACATAGCAGAAACTTCCCCTCTTTTTAACTGTGCCATGTCAACCAGGCCCATATCCAGCACATCAATAGTCCCGTATTCATATTTTGCCTCTGAAACGTCTTTAATGGCATGGATCTTCATTTCTGTATGTCCTACAATGGGAAGTGCTGCTTCCATTACGCAGGCATCGCCTACTACTACCGGATTGCACAGGTCATATAAGGACTTGTCCGCAAATGCTTTTACAGTGATCTCCGGTCCGATACTGGCCGGATCTCCCATGGTGATACCCACGATCTTCTTTTCGCTCATATCTGCCTCCTGAAAACAGGACCGGATGCTTCCACCCGGTCCCACTTATCTTACAGCCAAACCAGCTGCGTTTTATGATGTTTTATAATACCAGTTCGTTACGTTTTCAGCAACCCTTATTTTGCTGCTCTGCGCTTCTCTTCGATCTTATGGAGCCATGATACGAAGATCGGGCAGCAGATAGCGGTTACGATGATAGCTGCTGTGATCTGAGCGGTTGCTGCTTCAGATACTGCAAGTAAGGTTGCGTCTACAGCTGCTACAGATGCAGGAGTTGCTGCTGCGTTTCCTGCTGTTGTACCAATAGCGCCGCCAACTTCCGGATGATCCATCTTTAACAGCTTGTATACAAGATATCCTGCAAAACCTGTAATAAAAGTACAGCCAACACCTAAGATGATGCCAGGGCCACCTGCCTTGATCAGGTTCATGATGTTTAAGCCAGCGCCCAGAGGGAATGCGAAGAATGGGATCAGCATAGAAGCACCTGGTTCGCAGAACTTACGGATGTCTTCGTCTAAGTTACCCATGATACAGCCAACGATTACAGGAATGATACAGCCGATCAGTACGGACATCGGGATCTTTGCAACACCAGCAGCACCTAAAGCTACCATGGTGAAGAAAGGACCATCGTTGATAGAAAGGATAGAAACAGCACCTACGTCTGTTGCATCGCCGTACTCACCAGCTAATGCTGCGTACAGACCACCGTTGGAGTTTGCAAGAGCACCAACGATCGCCAGTGTGGACAGTCCCAGGAAGCCCTTCTCGCCAAACAGCTTGCCGCAGATCAGACCAATGATAATACCCACACCAACTTTAACAACAGTGATCACAACGCCTTTATAAACGGTAACACCTGCTTTTTTGAAGTTGATGGTTGTTGCATTACAGAAAATGAACACTGCCAGGATGGGCATTGCCCCTGATTTCCACAGGTATGTGGTAAATGTACCATCAAACATGGTCCATAATGTACCTCCAAATAAAGTGTTGATGATTGCGCCTAATAACAGCGGAACTACCATTAAACCACCAGGAATTTTTTTCACGCTTTTCAGAATGTTCATTCTAGTATCCCCCTCGTCACATGATTTTTATTTTGCTGCGATCAGTCTTAAAATGTTATCTACTGTATAAGCCAGGTTCTCCTTGCTGTGATGACGGCTTACGGAGAAGTCCTGAGGCAGACGGTTGATCGGAAATACAGCAGTTACACCCATTTCGTATGCCTTATCGATCTCTGCGTCGTCTGCTCCGCCTACAACAGCGATCACATTTTTATTCTGTTTCTTTGCACGCTCTGCAATGCCAATTACTACCTTGCCGCGAAGGCTCTGGGAATCCAGCTTTCCTTCACCGGTGATAATGTAATCTGCATCGCTGATCATTTCGTCAAACTTTACCGTGTCCAGAACCGTCTGGATACCCATCTGCAGACGGGAGTTAAAGAAAGCAATCATGCCGGCGCCCATAGCGCCTGCTGCTCCGGTTCCTGGAACTTCACTGATATCTTTGCCAATGGCTTCTGTAATTGCACGGCTTAAGTTCTTGATACCTTCATCCAGTTCCAGTACCATTGCCTCATCTGCGCCCTTCTGTGGTCCGAAGATGTGGGATGCACCGGTTGGTCCGTACATTGGGTTATCAATATCGCACATGGTAACGATCTCAACTTTGTTTAAGATCTCTGCCTTGCCGCTTAAGTCGATCTTGCAGATATCCGCAGTGGTTTTGCCGGTTGGAACAAATTCCTTGCCATCTTTGTCATAGAATTTAACACCTACAGCTGCTGCTGCGCCGCATCCGCCGTCATTGGTACTGGATCCGCCCAGTCCTACGATGATCTTTTCTACGCCGCTTTCAGCTGCTGCCAGGATCAGCTGTCCAACACCATATGTAGTAGTCTTTCTTGGGTCCTTACGGTCTTCTACTAATGGAAGTCCTGCGCAGGAAGCCATTTCAATAACAGCTGTCTTGCCTTCGTTGATCAGGCCGTAGTAGGAATCCATATCTTCAAAATATGGATTTTTAACCTTTACAGTTACCTTGCTGCCGCCAAGTGCTGTGATAAATGCGTCTACAGAGCCTTCGCCGCCGTCTGCTACAGGAACGCAGGCTGTTTCAGCTCCAGGAAAATGTTTTTCTACTTTTTCCTTTGCGATCCCGCAGATCTGCTCGGAACTTAAGGTTCCCTTAAAGGAATCAGGAATGAGAACAAATTTCATGTCTGTCTATCTCCTTTTTCTTCAAAGTTGGTCAATTACTCTCTAACGATAACAGATACGCCGTCCGGGATAACAGTTACCTTGTAGTCATCCTTCTTAACGATGGCTTTTGCCTTCTCCATAGCTTCTTCCATGCTGTGTGCCGGGATCATATGCAGATCTTCTACTAACTGGTCATCACAGGAAGAAATAAATACTACAGTTGCCTTTAACAGCAGTCTTGCGAAGATCTGGGACTGCCACTGGTCGATAATGGTCTCTTCCGGCTTTCTGTCAAGGAAGGTCTTCATCATACGGTTCAGATCCTTCTCATCACGGAATGTCTCATGGAAGTATTTTCCGCCATGTCCGTCAGCTGCCTTGGAAAGCATGATGATAACGCCGCCTTCTTTTACAGTTGCCTCTGCTGCGGTCATACCCTTTACAGACTGGTAAATGTTCTGATCCAGAGGATATCCGCCGTTGGTGGAGATAACGATATCTGCAGGAATTGCGTCAACCTGGCACTTGGAAGCTAAGAATTCACGTCCAACTCTGTGAGCCAGATCACAGTCACCGGCTACTGCGAAAATAGGATCATGTGCTGCGTCGATAACTACGTTTACAATGAAATCCAGTCTTGCCGCTCTTGCTGCATACAGCATATCATTGTGGATCGGGTTTCCTTCAATGACACCGGTACGTGCATGAGGATCATTGATAAATCCGGAGTTATGATTGTACATAACGGTCTCACGGCTTGCAACGCCTGGAAGAACGCTCTTTCTGCCGCCGGAGAAGCCTGCGAAGAAGTGTGGCTCGATAAAGCCTTCTGCTACTAACAGGTCTGCTTCTGCTGCCAGACGGTTGATGATCAGGTTGCCGCCGGAAGGAAGCTTGCCAAGGTATACCAGGTTGTCCTTGTCATCGCAGTCATGAACAACGATCTTCTCATTTGCCATGATCTCAGGACCAAATTTTGCTGCCAGTTCTTCTTTGGTAGTGGTTCTATGAAGACCGGTAGAAATAAGAATGGTAATGTCTGCATCAGGATTGCCCTTGCGGATCTCTGCTAAGATCAGAGGCATCATAATGTGGCTTGGAACAGGTCTTGTATGGTCAGAAGAAATAACAACGATCTTTTTCTTTCCAACTGCCATATCGCACAGTCTTGGTGTTCCAATCGGATGCTCCAAAGCGTCCTGAACCAGTTCAGCGCCGCTCTTTGGTGCCTTGTAGCTGTGAAGCTCAGATACCAGCTCGCCTGCAAAATGCTCGTCTTCAATCTTTGCTGTTAATTTTTCTTTTCCATAAGGTAATAAAAATTCTTTCATTTTTTTCCTCCTGTTTTGAATGAATGTTTTAAATGATTGAATCGTCAGGTTTTTCAGTTTCTTTATGCTTCTTTAATTTTACGCAGTGCAAATGCCGCTGCATCGTCTGCTCCAAAAGCACCTGCTTTTGTTACCAGCTTCATTCCTTCGTACTTTCCGCCTTTTACCCGGACTAACGGGATACCTACGCGGATCTCAGAAAGGATCTCAGAACCGTCTGCTTCAATGTTCATCAGCATTCCAAGGGCTGTATCGCCGCCTGTAAGGAATACGCCGGAAACCTTTGCCTGATCCAGGATCTCCATTGCCAGATGACCCACTACAGAACGTACCTTGTCACCGGTCTCTACAGGACCAAGTCCCAGTTTCTCGCCAGCTTCAAAGGAAAGCTCCAGCTCGCTGCGGTCATAGGCTGTATTGGTAAGAAGAATGGTATCCTTTCCTGCTTTTAAGGAATCTACCACTTCTTTCAGATAAGGCTTGGTATCTTCTTTTCCGGAAAGAATGTCATGCATAGGAAGCTTTACCATTTTAATGCCTGCTTCCTCGCAGTATTTCATCTGCCGGTTAGTCACTGTGCTTACACTTGCAACCACGCCCAGCGCCGGAAGAGACGGCCGTTCCAGTTCCATAAGGTTATCAGCCAGACCAGCGGTACCGATGTAAAGTACCCGTTTTCCAGTCTTAGCTACTGCCTTTAAAACTCTCTTTAAGTCATCGTTGCAGTCAGCGTCACACACATAAATGCGGCCTTCTGTAAAAGCAAGATCATCACTTCTTACATCCGGTATTCTCTTTAAAATGATCTTTTCATCATAATATCTTCTCAGCATCCGTCCCAGATTATCTTCTACCACCGGGTTTTTCGGGTCACTTGCAAGCTCTGTGCGGCAGATCTCTACGCCGTTTAAGCACTGCACCCCGTCTACGGTAGTTCTCTTTAAATCTGGAAGAGCCGGTGCAAAGATCATTAATTCCGGTTTGAAATGTTCGTCTACCGCTTTGATCTCTGCTGCAATATTTCCTCTCATGGTGGAATCTACTTTTTTGATCACATATCGGAATCCATCAAAATCCACATCTTCCAGTGCATGGGATACGATCTCATATGCATGATCCGGATGAACGGTTCTGGATTCTGTATCAATGACAATGGACCGGTCTGCGCCCATTGGCTTTCCACTGAACAGGACCTCTGTTGGGAAACCTCTTCTGCGCAGCTGGACTCCGGTATCATTGGCTCCGGTAAAGTCATCTGCAATGATCAGATATCTTTCTTCCAATCATTTCACCGCCTTTCTGGTTGTTCATTTTTGAAACACTTTTGTGAGAGTTCATATTTATTTTAGATTTATTTCTCATTCGTTTTATATTCTACATGGTTTTCACTTTCTATTTCAATGAATTTGTTGTATAATATGTTTAAATTTGCAACATTTATAGATGTGAGGTGCCCTAAATGATAAAAAAAATCCGTATACTGGGAATCGCTCCCTATAAAGGCCTTGTAACTCTTATGAAACAATGTGCCCTGCAGTACCCTGAGATCGAGCTGACCGCCTATGCAGGCAGCATGGAACAAGGGCTTGCCATTGCGAAACGCTATGGTGAACATTATGATATTATCATTTCCCGTGCAAATACTGCAAATATGATCTCCCGGTCTGTCCATGTACCGGTCATCGATATTGGTATTGGTTATTATGACGTGCTGCGCTGCATTAAAATGGCTCAAAATACAGGGACAAAATTTGCCCTTTTAGGCTTCCAGTCCTTAACTGTCATCGCAAAAAACCTCTGCGACCTTTTACAGATCCATATAGACATTTTTTCTTTTTCCGTGGATAACTGGAAAGATTCCAGCAACCTTCTGGACAAGATGAAAGAACAGGGCTATAAGACCGTGGTCTGCGATATGATCCCTTACGACCATGCGAAAATGATCGGACTGACGCCTATCCTTCTTACTTCCAGTTCTGAAAGCGTAAAACAGGCCATGGAAAATGCCATTGGCACCTGGCAGCAGTACCAGAAGCTGTGCAATTCCAATGCCATGATGCAGTCTCTGATCCGCAGCAGTTCCAACCAGTATCTGATCCTGGACCTGGGGGGCCACTGCCATTACTCCACAGTGGATGACGAAAAAGAAGAGGAATTTATCCAGTGCCTGCAAAAGGAGCTGGGAAAATGCCGCACCACTTCCAGGCGTTCTTTCTTTATCACACTGGGAAACCAGCTGTATTCTGTCCGCTCCAGCCTGGCTGAGGAAGGGGATTTTCCCTATATCATCTTCCGCATCATGCTTTCCAAGATTCCTTTAAGCCATTCCAAATACGGCATTACCATTATGGATAAGGAACAGGCGCTGCAGCAGTACGTTCAGAGCTTTTACAGCAATACAGAGCTGTCCCGCCGCGCCGCTGCTTTCATGGACCAGTCTAATGCTGCTTCTGCTCCCCTTATGATCACCGGGGAGATCGGTACAGGAAAAGACCGTGTGGCTTATCTTCACTATGCAAAAAGCCAGTTTAACAACAATCCGCTGTATGTGGTCAACTGCGCCATGTTAAATGATAAGACCTGGAATTTCCTCATTAACCACTACAACTCTCCTTTTACAGATAATGGAAATACCATTTATATTTCCAATCTGGAGGTTTTGTCACACCAACGGCAAAAACAACTGCTGTCCATCATTCTGGACACCAATCTGCATGTACGAAACCGGCTGATCTTCTCCTGCACCCAGGCAAAGGACGGACATCTGCCCCATGCTGCACTGGAATACACCAATATGCTGGGGTGTGTACCTCTGCCTATTAAGCCTTTGCGGGAACAGAAAAATGACATTGTTCCCTCAGCCGCTCTTTATATTGCTACTTTAAACCAGGATCTTGGCCGCCAGGTAGTTGGTCTGGAAGATGGGGCTGCAAAGCTTCTTATGGATTATGACTACCCATGCAACCGCACCCAGTTTAAGCGCATACTAAAAAAAGCAGTGCTGGAAACCGGCACTGCCTATATATCCCGTAATACCATTGAAAAAGTATTAAAAGAAGAATCTGCCCTTTTCCCTGATGACCAGGGGCCTCACGTAATAACGCCTTCCAAGACACCCCAGGAAAAAGAGAGCTTCTCCCTAAACTTAGAACAGTCCCTTGACCGCATCAATCAGGACATTGTCCAGTATGTGCTAAACAGCTGCAATGGGAACCAGACTGCTGCGGCAAAGAAACTGGGGATCAGCCGGACAACGTTATGGCGCTATATCAACCGGTGATCTCGTCTTTCTTCTTTAATCCTTTTGTATTCTTCTCCACCAGTCTGCGGGCTACCATGATCTGGTGTCCGCAGCCGGTGCATTTTAAGCGGAAGTCCGCTCCTACTCTTAATATCTCCCATTCACTGCTTCCGCATGGGTGGGGCTTTTTTAATTTTACAATATCTCCTACTTCGTAGTTTAAACGTTCTCCTGGCATGTTTTATATCTCCTTAAATCGTCCATGTACGTCTATCAGTTGTCATCTCCAACAACCACTCCCAAAACTTCCCCTATACTGTCAGCGATCACCAAATCTGCCTGGGAATCTCTGGATGTTGCGCTTTTATTGATCAGGACCAGTTTATTGCCTCTGTAATAGTCAATGAGGCCTGCTGCCGGATAGACCACCAGGGAAGTTCCGCCGATAATCAGCATGTCCGCATTGCGGATATAATCAATGGACTTCTGGATGGTACGGTCATCCAGGCCTTCTTCATAAAGTACCACATCCGGCTTAATACGGCCGCCGCAGGTACATTTGGGAACGCCTTCGCTGTTTCTCACATAGTCCAGATCATAGAACTGGCCGCAGCGGGTGCAGTAATTTCTGTGTACAGAACCGTGAAGTTCCAACACTTCTTTGCTGCCTGCCATCTGATGAAGACCGTCAATGTTCTGGGTGATAACGGCTTTTAATTTTCCAGTTTTTTCCAGTTTTGCAAGGGCTTTGTGGGCTGCATTTGGCTTTGCGTCCGGAAACAGCATACGGTCTTTGTAAAAACGGTAAAATTCTTCCGGATTTTGTATGTAAAAGCTGTGGCTGATGATCCGCTCCGGCGGATATTTATATTTCTGGTTGTACAGTCCGTCTACACTGCGAAAATCCGGTATGCCGCTTTCCGTGGAAACACCGGCTCCGCCAAAGAATACAATGTTGTCGCTTTCACTGATCCAGTCTTTTAACTGCTGCCATTTTTCATCCATATGCGTTTCCTCCTATACAACTTCATCCAGAAATACTCCTTGCAGCGTCCGCACATACTCCGTCCAGAATGGCGGAGCAACACTTAATACCTCTTCCAACGGCTTGTACCCAAAGATCCACTGAGCCAGCTCGTCTATGTTGATCTCCAACACTTCGCTGGAGGACGGGATCGCCTGTTCACCGCCTTCTGTCTCTGCCTGAACTGCCAGTCCATTCATCCGCTCCAGAGTACTTCCATTTTTTCCCAGTTTCCACAGCCAGCGGCCTTCATTTTCCTTCACAATAGGATCTTTTATGGATATCACAGCCTGAAATCTGTCTTCTGGGGCGTCTTCGTTTAAGCCGATAACTTCCAACAGTGCCTTTACATCTGTGATCCGGGCCATGATCGCCGGATGCATGTCTGCTGGTTTCATTTCAGAAAGACTGTAATAGAACCTTTCTTCTCTCTTTCCAAGTCCCCACCAGGCTTCCAAAGCATGGAGTTTTCCGTCTTTTTCATACCAGCCGGTCACTTCTCCTGCTTCGCTTTCCAGCTCTTTTTTAAGAAGCTCCATATAGGTCTTATCTCTCACTGCATAGACTTCATAGCGTTTCTCAAGCCAGCGATCCAGCCAATGGGCCATAACTTCTGCCTGTTCTGCCAGATCCACAGACCTCTTTTCCAGGTCTTTTTCCGGTTCGTCCTCCGGTTTCCACACTGGCTGGTCGTAGATAAAAGCAAACTGGAACGGGCGGTAGATCGCCTCTGCAGCAGGCATCAAAAAGCAAAAGGGCTTCTTCTCCTGATGTAAGTCCCGAAGCATTTTATAAAGGACCTGGCGCATATAGCCTTTGTGGCGCTGGTCGGTGGCTGTTGCCACACCTACGATATAGGGCAGTTCCCATTTTTTGCCATTTACAGAAATAGTATAGGGATTTATGTGTGCCATGGTGAGAAGTCTGCCTTCTTCCCCCACTATGGCAAGTACCTTACTGCCTGGAAGTTTTTCAGAAAAATAGTAGTCTGCAAAGCTTTTAGAATCTTCCGGGAATGCTTCTTCCCACAAGGATCTGCATTTTCCATATTCACTTTTCTCTAAATATCGTACCATATCCGCCTCTTTCTGCCCAGTATCACAGCCTTACTTCATGGAATATTTCATCCCATTTTCATAGCCTTAATATTTCTTCTTAACAGAGTATTTTCTTGCAAAATCCACCGGATAATAGCTCATCTTTGCTTTACGAAGTCCCGGCATGCCTACGTCATCTTCTCTGTTTACCAGCGCTACGTCTGGAAATTCGTGAACTAAGAACTGCTGGTTGATGAACTGATACAGACCATTGATCTCCGGGTCTGCTTTTTCAATATGGATCACTGCCATATTTTCCCGCTCATTTAAACTTCCCACTGTAAAAGCCTTTAATTCCCCGTCAATGTAAACACCTGCCATTGGCACATTGAAAGCAGAGCAGTTCTTTAAAATGTCGTGGATACCCGCTACTTCGTAATCCAGAGAAACCTCATTTTCATAGGACTCTACCTTCTTCTGTCTCCATTTTTCCATAAACTGCCATACTTCCTGGCGGTCGGAACAGCAGATCCTGCGGTATTCATATCTGCCTTCATAGGTCTTTAAGAAGCCGTTTAAGCGGTTTTTCTTCTTGTGCAGCTTCTTTCCAGCCAGTGTACGCATGGCATTTCCGTCATAGAGATAGTCTTTTAAATCGTCTAATTCTGTTACTTCAAACTTTTCCGGATCCAGGTTCAGATATTCTACGGCTTCTGCGTCAGCCAGGGAAATATAGAAAGGTTTATGGAGTACATTGTCAAAATAGTCTACCATTTGATAGAAGAAATGTGGAAGATCTTCCTCTTTGCAAAGGGGCATGGCGCTTGAAAGGATGCCGTCTTTTTCCATAAGCCATAAAACTGCTTTGTCTTCGCTGACTGCACATTCTACCTTATAGTAATCTTTCCATAGAAAAGAGTCCAGGAATACGCTGTCACAGGTCCTGTTGGGCCTGAGACCGTAAAAAGGGCGCAGCCTGGACATATCTTCAGCCTCTACAGGCCTAAAATTCAAATCCATTTCGTACCTCATTTCTTTTTTCGTTCGCAGCTTTTCCACTCACGGACACGCGCTAACGCGCTCTACTGTCTGCTTTCGCGGCGCTTGTTTTTTCTTGGCGCTTTGCACATTATAACATATATTTGCCTTATCTTACATTACTTTTTTCTCCATAGTTCAGGCGCGCCGCTTACATCCCCACTTCCTTCACTAACAGCAATCTCTGCCCAGCCTTGACCTGTTCTCCTGGAAGATCGTTTGTGGTGATGATATTTCCCATGGTGGTGTGGAACTTTTTCGCAATATCCCACAGGGAATCTCCTTCCTGGACAATGTATCCGGCTATGCCTGGAAGTGCCTGCAATGCCTTCAGATCCAGGGGTTCTTCTTTTACTCCTGTGATCACTGTTTCCGTTACCGGTTCCAGTACCATAAAGTCCAACGCTGCCGTGGCTTTGATTTCTACCGTATCATTGCCGGTCATAAGAGCGCTTAACTGCTCTAAGCCTGTATCCAGCTGATAAATACTGTTTTTTGTAATGCCTGCCGCCTGGGCGCTGCATTTAAAAGGGATCTGGCGGGAAACAGAGCGGACCGGTGTTCTGTCATCACTGGTAAGATACAGGATCGTCACATCTAAAATGCCCTCGATCATCAGGCTATTTTCCTGTGGTTCTACCTCATCTAACTGGATGCTTCCCTGTGTATGGCAGATCTGCAAAATGCGCTCTGACTGCCCCAGATGTATTTTCTCCCCGATCCGGGGTTTGCATACATTTTTTGCAATCAGGCGGTCATATTGGATATTTTCCTTTTCCAGTGTCAGCTTACTGCTGTTAGAATACATATCCTGTATCAGTGTTTCTTCTTTTTCTTCATATAACCGGATATCCAGTTCCAGAACCACATCTATATCCAGTTCCCGCATCTGGCCTTCTGCGTCCGGTTTTGCTTCCACTTCCCCATGGGCCAGCCGTACCGATACCATAGGGATCTGCCCTTCGTGGGCCTGGGAGATCTCAATATCCCCGGAAAACGGCAGTACCTCTTCCATCCACTGCACCGGCATGTTTTCTTCCTCTGTCTCATAGATAACAAACACATTTAACTGGCCCTCCAGATACAAACGGCCTTCTAATGGTTTCACTGTCTGGTTCCCAATATATAATTCTTTCCACAAAAGCCTTGCAATATCCGGTCTGCCTCCTGTAAGGGCCGTATTTTCCCGTATACGGTAGGTATCTTTCCTGTGTAATGCCATTGTCACAGGTGAAATGATCCCGGACTTTATTTCCGGTGCATCTTCCCCTTCTTTTTCCGGTGTCATTCCAACTGCCGTTTCAGGCATTTTCACATCAAAAGCCACATAGGCATTTTGGTCTCCTTCTGCTCGTATCTCCACTGTGATCACTGCCTGGACTCCCAGCTTCCTGGAATTGATCATTTCCGCCTTCATATCTTCCAGGATCCAGCTGACCGTTACATCATCCCCCTCCTTAAATCCCGGCACATTAACTGTTTCCTCAAAAGGAATGTTGCCTCCAAGTGTTTCCAGACCGCCATTTTCCTTCCTGTAAAGGACCGCAAATTCCATTTTTCCTTTTACGGTCATTTTCTCATCCTGGATCTTTCCATTTTCACCAAAGATCCTTGCAGTGTCTAAAACCACCTGCTCCATATCTTCTAATGTATCCGGAACAATAAAGTCTTCATCCAGAGTGATCTGTGTCACTGCATTTCCTTTCCACTGGTTCATATGTATCTGTTTCTTTATTAATTCCATAAAAAACACCTGCCGTTCTCATAGTCTTTTACGAAAGTCTATGCGGACAACAGGTGTTTTATACTTGATCATGCTTGCGCGTTTTACTGCTTCTCTAATTTTTCTTTTAACTGACGGATCTCTGCTTCCATCTGGGACATGCGTTCTTTCATCTGCTCATATTCTTCCAGTGTCATGGTCTCTTTCCGTCTTGGAATGGTAACTCCGTCTTTCTTTACCGGTCTTGCAGGAATACCAACCGCTGTTACGTTGTCTTCCAATGGCTTTAAAAGCACTGCATTGGCAGCAATGGAGCAGTTATCACCAACCTCAAAGGCGCCTAATATCTTAGCTCCGGCGCCAACCATGACATTGTTTCCAAGCGTCGGATGACGTTTGCCCTTCTGGGTACCTACACCGCCCAGAGTGACACCCTGGTAAATGGTACAGTTATCGCCTACCACCGCTGTTTCACCGATGACCACGCCAGAACCATGGTCAATGAGAATGCCGTGACCTAACCGGGCTCCCGGATGGATCTCAATGAGAGTAAAAAACCGGGCGATCTGTGAGATCAGTCTGGCGATGAAAAACATCTTATGCTTATAAAACCAGTGTGCAAACCGATGCCAGATCAGCGCATGGATGCCCTGATACAAAAGTAAAACTTCCAGTGCGCTTCGTGCTGCCGGATCCCGCTCCTGTACCGCCTTGATGTCCAGCCAAATGTCTTTGAGTATCATAATACTGCTCCCTTCTGATGCATCCGCAATTCGTCACTCATGGACACGCACTGACGTGCTCTACTGTCTGCTTACGCAGACGGTCCATTCGTTAATGGCCCAAGAAAAACAAATGTCTGCTGCGCAGCCGCTTGTTTTTCTTTAGGGCTCATTATATCATACTCACTTTTTTCAGAAAAGAGCGTGTTTTTTATTTTCTCGCATTTTTCCTGCATTTTTATCGAAACACAACCGGCAGATCCAGAAGTTCCGTTTTCACCACAATATAGGGGCTGGAGCTTTCCACGCCCTTTTCTTCTCCTGTTTCCGGCCCTTTCAGTTCTGTATCAATGACAATGGAATTTCCCGTCAGATACAATTCGTTGACACTGATGCTGTAGCCGCCGCCTTCCTGAGGCCCATATCCAACGGCTATGTACAGATTTTCGTCTGTAGAATAGGTCATTTTAAAAGGTGCCGATGTTTTCTGGGCGATCAGCGTCTGTAACTCCTGGGGCAGTTCACTGTCTGAAACCGGCGTGATCTGCAGATCCCGTACTTTTTCTTCTTTTTTGTCCAGAATACTGCAGCCGGATAAGAGCAGACAAACAGCCATTATCCCGGCGCAGACTGTACATAACAAACGTTTCACATTTTTCACAAAAAAATCTCCTGAATATACTGTTACAACAATATATCCAGGAGATATGATTTCTATGTTTGTCTGTTTAATGTTTATTAGCAGATCTTTCTGATCCAGCCCTCTGGAGCTTCGATACGGCCCATCTGGATACCGGTTAAGGTATCATACAGCTTCTTGATCACTGGTCCCATCTCGTCCATGCCGCTTGGGAAGCAGATCTCTTTGCCATGGTCTACCACCTTGCCAACTGGGGAGATAACTGCTGCAGTACCGCAAAGTCCGCACTCAGCGAAGTCACCTAACTCAGACAGCTTAACAGGTCTCTGAGTAACCTTTAATCCAAGATAATGCTCTGCAACGTATACCAGAGAACGTCTTGTAATAGAAGGAAGGATAGAATCAGACTTAGGAGTAACAACTTCGCCGTCCTTAGTTACGAACAGGAAGTTTGCGCCACCGGTCTCTTCTACATAAGTTCTGGTGGCCGGATCCAGGAACATGTTCTCGTCGAATCCGTTTGCATGTGCTACTTCATGTGCATGAAGGCTCATTGCATAGTTCAGACCAGCCTTTACATGACCAGTTCCGTGAGGTGCTGCACGGTCAAAATCGCTGACACAGATAGTAATTGGCTTAG
>CAVIPV010000068.1:0-14545 GCA_963644495.1 Prevotella sp.
TGCAGATGTCAGAGTTAATTACTCTCTAACAACTACACTTTTATGGTACTAAAACGAGCCCGGCAGTCACATCATTCAGCTGCCAGAGCCCGTTTTCTCACTCTGCTTTACAGAGCATACTTTCCTCTCTTCAGGAACTCGCCCTTCTTCTCTTCTACTACTTTTCCGTCTTTTACAGCCTCTAATCCACGTAAAAATACGCTTTCCACTCTTCCAGTCACCTTTGTACCTTCAAATGGAGCATAATCCACATTCTGGACCTGATCTTTGGCTGTGATCACATCTTCTACGCCTGTACGCATGATCACAAGGTCTGCATCGCTTCCAGGAGCGATCACACCCTTTCTTGGGTATAAGCCGTACAACTTTGCAGGATTTTCAGACAGGACACGGCACATATCCTCTTTTGTGATACGTCCCTTATCTACACCATAGGTATAAATAAGTGTACCTCTTGTCTCAGCCCCCGGCATACCGCCTGGGATCTTGGTAAAATCCTTTTCTCCTAATTTCTTCTGCTCTGTAGTAAAGCTGCAGTGGTCTGTAGATACAGTCTGGATTGTACCATCTGCCAGGCCTTTCCACAGACAATCCTGGTCTTCTTTCTTTCTTAAAGGTGGCGCACACACATATTTTGCGCTTTCAAAGCCAGGAAGCTCATAAAGACTGTCATCCATAAGCAGATATTGCGGACAGGTCTCCACATAAACCTTCTGGCCTCTCTTGCGGGCCTGGGCGATCACATCGTAGCCCTCTTTACAGGTCAGATGCACCACAACAACCGGAACATCAGCAACTTCTGCCAGTCGTAAAAGTCTTCCAATAGCTTCTGCCTCTGCTGCTGCCGGTCTTGTCTTTGGATGACTGGAAACGCCCATTTTTCCTGCTGCCTTTGCCTCTTCCTGCAACGCTGCGATCATACCGCTGTTTTCACAGTGTACACCGGTGATACCGCCAGTTTCTTTTAATCTCTGCAGGATCTCGAACAAAGTCTTATCATCTACCTGGGTATCATAGGTCATATACAGCTTAAAGGAAGTAATCCCTTCATCCATCATATCCTGGACTTCTTTGGAAACAGAAGGATTCCAGTCTGTAATAGACATATGGAAGCTGTAATCGCAGGAGCACTTTCCATCTGCCTTTTCATGCCAGTTCTTTAAGCCTTCTGCCAGTGTTTCTCCCGGATACTGGGTACCAAAGTCGATAATGGTAGTAGTGCCGCCTCGTAAAGCCGCCTTTGTACCAGTGGCAAAATCATCCGCAGTTACAGTTCCTGCTACATGCAGGTCAAAATGGGTATGAGCATCAATAAATCCAGGGAAGATCAGGCATCCAGACGCATCGATTTCCTTATCTCCCGGCTGTGCCAACTTACCTATCTCTTCTGCAGTGCCTGTAGCCGCGATCTTTTCCCCATCAATGAGGATATCTGCAGGGAAACTTCCGCTTCCTGTGACTATGGTTCCGTTTTTAATGATCTGTCTCATATTATCCAGCCTCCTTTTTAATAACAGCTATTATATCCATTATAACAACAGTTCATAGCAGCCTTCTGTCAGGATCTGCTCTGCATCGATCAGCTGCTCCATAGAAACTCTGTCCGCAATCGGTGCACACCATGCCATTCCGCAGCCTGCGCTGATCTGCCGCGGGACCGGGATCAGACGTCCAGGAGCCCCTTTCGATTTTGCCGCTGCTTCCATTTTCATTGCCATTGTGGTAGTTGGAAATGCAAATACCACCTTCATCGTCTTTTCTCTGGGCATGTTATCTTCCTCTCTAATCGCTTACAGGGCATGACCAAAAAGCCACGCCCCGAAGTTGTTTTCTTTTATAAAATTATCCGATCAGCAGATAGCTGTAATCAGAAATTACAGTCTTAATGATCTTCTGAATTCCGTCCGGAACATTCTCATTTGCTGTTCCAACTGTGTAATCGATCACATTGCCTGTCAGGCGTACCTTGCAGGTTCCTGCTGCTGCATCAAGAACAGTGAAGCCCTGGTTCTTGCTGTTTTCCATATCTGCTTCATTTGCAAATAAGGTAAACTTGTCAAGATATGGAGCGCTGTCCCATGGACAGAAGCTGCGGCAGTTGCCACATTCATTACACATATAATCTACATGAATCACCTGATGTTTGTCCATGCCAGGTACTGTTAAGGTTACATTTGCTCTGTTCGGACATACCTCTACGCAGTTTTCGCAGATGCTGTTGCAGGAGAGACATCTTCTGCTGTCAGATTCTTCATTCTCCTCAGACAGTTTGCCCTTACGTCCGTAAACAGTCTCAGCATCAGCCATTTTGAAGATATCTTCTGATAAATCTCTTCCAATGATCGCTTCTGCTGCCTTCTTGCCGTCTCTGATGCCTTCTGCAACAGTAGCAGGTCCAAAAAGTCCGTCACCGGCAACATATACGCCCTTTACAGATGTCTCCAAAGTGTTGTGGTCAACAACCGGACGCTTCTTTTCGTCTACAGCGATGCCATTTGCCTCGTAGAATGCGCCTGGAACTTTCTCACCAACAGCTGCGATCACAGTGTCAGCAGCAATCTTAACGATCTCCTCAGTTTCAACAACGCTTCTTCTTCCGCTTGCGTCGTAGTCACCTAACTGCATCTTGCGGCAGATCAGTTCCCCATTTTCCAGTTTAACAGGTGCTAACAGCTCTGCAAACTCTACGCCGTCATCAATTGCCATTACTAATTCTTCTTCATCAGCCGGCATATATCTCTTAGTTCTTCTGTAAACCAGAGATACCTTTTCTACGCCTGCATTGCGCTTTGCAGCTCTTGCAGTATCCATAGCTGTGTTACCACCACCGATAACAACAACATTCTTGCCTAAATCTACCTTGCCGTCAGTTGCCTTAAACTGTGCCAGGAACTCTAATGCGTTCATAGTCTCCCCAGCTTCCAGTCTCAGTCTTCCAGGTTCAGAAGCACCAACTGCCAGTACAACGTAGTCATATTCTTTCTTTAATTTGTCAACAGAAGTGATCTCTTTACCATTTACCAGCTCTGCGCCCATAGCACGGACCAGCTCTACGTCATGATCAATTGCTTCATGGGAAATACGGAAGCCTGGGATCACGTTGCGCACAACGCCGCCCATTTTTTCTGCCTTCTCAAATACTGTAACCTTCATACCGCCTTTTGCAAGGAAGTATGCAGCTGCCAGACCAGCTGGGCCGCCGCCTACTACAGCTGCCTTCTTGTCAGAAGTAACTGCAGGTGCCTTAAGTGCTGCCATAACAGCATCGATTCCGCCCTGTGCGGACTCTAACTTGGTTCTGCGGATGTCTACAGAAGCCTCGTAGAAGTTTCTGGTACATTTGCTCATACAGTTGTGTGCACAAATGGTACCGGTGATAAATGGAAGCGGATTCTTGTTTAAAATAACCTTTAATGCTTCTTCGTATTTTCCTTCACCTGCTAACTGCATGTAACGGGTAATGTCCTGGTGGATCGGACATCCTTCCTGACATGGAGCGATAAAACAGTCTGTAAGAGGAACCGGCTTTTTCACTTTTCTGGATGGAAGCGGCTTAACAGCCTTTACATGGTGTTTGTCAGACTTTGCAGACTCTACCATGGCTTCTACCTTCTCTGTGCTTACGCCAACAAAAGCTTCTGCTTCTTTTGCCTTAAATAACTGTCCGATCTGCTCTAATCTCTCATAACCGCCTGGCTTTAACATGGTAGTTGCCATGGTTACAGGCCAGATACCAGCATCTACGATCTTTGTGATATTAAAGTAATCAGCACCGCCGGAGTAGGAAATACGCAGTTTTCCGTCAAAATCTTTTGCCAGCTTCTGTGCAACAGACATGGACAGAGCGTATAAGGACTTACCGGACATGTACATTTCTTCACTTGGAAGTTCGTTCTGTTTTACATCAACCGGGAAGGTATTTGTGATCTTAACACCAAATTCCAGTTCCTTCTCATCTGCCAGCTTCTGCAGTCTCTGTAACATTGGAACTGCGTCTGTGTACTGAAGGTCATCTCTGAAATGGAAGTCGCCAAATGCTACATAATCATAGCCCATGTCATCCATTAATTTTCTTGCATACTCATATCCTAACAGTGTAGGATTGCACTTGATAAAGGTATGGACCTTCTTCTCAGTAAGCAGATAGCTTGCAATACGCTCAATCTCCTGTGGAGGACATCCGTGCAGAGTGGAGAGAGTTGCACAGTTGCAGATTTCAGGGGAAATGCTTTCAACATCCTCTTTTGTCAAGTTCTCGAAACGATCCAGGTTATCTAACAGCCACTGACGGCACTCATTAAAAATTGGTGTTGCAGAAGCGTCCTTCATTCCTTCAATAAAACGGTCTACCTTTTCCAGTTTGATGCCGTCCAGGTCATAACCAACAGACATATTAAACTGGAAGCCGTCCATAGAGCCAAGGCCATATTCCTTAGCTAATACCTTACAGGCAAACCATGCTTTCACGTACTCATCATATGCCTGTGGCACATAAAGCTCAGTGGACCATTCGCAGTTATAGCACTCGTCATCAGCCTTGATACATGGCTTTGCTACTGGAAGGTCTTCACCATCTAACTTCTGAACTGTCTTTAATTCAAAGAAGCGGCTTCCTGCCACATAAGCAGCTACAATATTCTGGGTCAGTTGGGTGTGTGGTCCTGCAGCAGGTCCGAAAGGTGTCTCTAATGTACGTCCAAAGATCTCATATTTCTTGCTCTGATCTGCAACAAATGGTCTTCTGATGCCGAAGATCGCGCCTTTCTTGTGTTCCTCCAGGATCCAGTTCATCATTTTTCCAAAGGGAATGGGTGTCATAATATCGCTCATATTCAATTTCCTCCTTATATATAGCACCCGATCAGGTCCCAGCACCGTAGGGGGGCTTCTGCAAAGTTTGGATCTACTTTACAGAAGCCAGTTTTTATCTTTCAACGGCTCAGCCGCCCGGATACTCCGGTGTGCTGTTTTCCCGCCGCCCTGTAATCGGCTATTACATTTCTTATTTATTAACCATTAATGGAACGTTCCAGCTTCTTAGCCTCTTCTCTTACTTCGTAGAGAACCTTCTCTTCATCGATTCCGATCAGCTCTCTGTCCTTCATCAAGACTTTACCGTTGCAGACGGTGGTAACAACGCTGCGTCCGGTCATGCCGAATAAGATGTGGCTGTTGATATTAGAAGCATCCATAGGTGTTCTTGGTACATAATCTGTAACGATCACATCTGCTGCAGCGCCTTCTTTTAATACGCCTAACTGCTTCTTGAAGTAACGGTTTGCGATCTTTGCGTTTCCTTCAAAGAGCATCTGAGGAACTTCGCCCCATGCTGCAGTTGCATCGCACAGATGATGCTTGTGAAGTACATTTGCCACCTTATAAGATTCCAGAACATCCTGTGTATAACCGTCTGTTCCAAGACCGGTTAAAATGCCTCTGTGTACGATCTCCATAGTTGGAGGGCATCCGCAGGCATTACCCATATTGGATTCAGGGTTGTGTACTACCATGGTATCTGTTGCCTTGATCAGCTCCATCTCATGTGGGTTTACATAGATGCAGTGGCCAAGTAAGGTCTTGCTTCCTAAGATATTGCAGTCGTATAAACGATCTACAATGCGCTTTCCATATTTATGTAAGCAGTCATGCAGGTCTTCAATGCCTTCTGCAACGTGGATATGATATCCAACTTCGTCCGGTTTGCTGGCTGCAGCAAATTCCATTGTCTCATCTGAAATGGTAAACTGTGCATGCATACCCATCATACCGGCGATCATATCTGTATCATCTGCTAATGCATGCTTGATCCATCTTGCATTCTCTAATACAGCTTCTCTGGACTTGTCCATGCCGTCACGGTCAGATACTTCATAACACAGACAGGCTCTTACACCAAATTCTTTGGCAGCGTCTTCGATTGCAAACAGGCTGTCCTTAATCTGGCCAAAGCTTGCATGGTGGTCAAATACAGTGGTAACACCGTTCTTGATGCTGTCGATAAAGGTGACTCTTGCACTCTGGCGGGTCTGCTCGTTGGTCAGATGACGGTCAATAGTCCACCATAATCCGTCCAGGATATCTAAAAATCCGTGAGGATCGTATCCTTTAATGCTTAAGCCTCTTGCCATTGCACTGTAGATATGTTCATGTGTATTAATGAAAGCCGGCATGATAACGCCCCCCTTAGCGTCAACAAACTCAGCTTCCGGAAACTCTTTTTTGATTTCTTCCAGAGTTCCTACCTTTTTAATAGTAGTTCCGTCGATTGCTACTGCTCCATTTTCGAAAAATGGCTGTCCGGCATCTCTTGTAACCAGACGTCCGTTTCCAATGATCAACATATGGCTCTCTCCTTTTTATAATGATGTTGGGGGCAAAAGGTATTCTGCCCCCTCCGATACCGAATTGCTACGTGCTTTGCACTCTCGCAATTCTAAAAACATTCGTAATTATTGTACAAAGTTACCATATCAAAATATGAAAGTCCGAAATTGAGGAGGTTGTTCATGGCATACACACTTGACCTGCTAGAACAGATTGCAGACGGCCTTGCAAGACAGTTCGGACCAGACTGCGAGATCGTGATCCACGACTTAAAACGCCACGACCTGGAACATTCTGTTGTACATATTAACAATGGACATGTTACCAACCGGCGTGAAGGTGACGGACCATCTAAGGTAGTTCTGGAAACCCTGCACAGGGATCCGGCTTCATTGAAAGACCATCTAGGTTATCTTACCCGTACATCAAACGGTAAGATCTTAAAATCCAGTACGTTTTTTATCAGAAACCGTGAGGATTCTGCTGTAGATTACATTTTTTCCATCAACTACGATATTACTGGTCTGATGACCATTGACCGATCTATCAAGGCTCTGATCAATACAGAGGATCCTGCTGATACCAAGCAGCAGCCGGAACAGATCGTACACAATGTAAACGATCTTCTGGATAACCTGATCGAACAGTCCGTAGCTTTAGTCGGAAAACCGGCGGCTCTTATGAATAAGGAAGAAAAAGTGACCGCCATCCAGTTTTTAAATGACGCAGGTGCTTTTCTTATAACAAAATCAGGAGACAAAGTCTCCAAGTATTTTGGAATTTCCAAATTTACACTGTACAGTTACATTGATGTAAACAGTCGTAAATCATCTTAAAGAACTAAAAATTTTTTAGATTCAAAAATTTTAAGGAGGATACAGTAACATGGATCAGAAGATTCTGTGGGCAGTAAACAAGATGCCTAAAACAGATGACAAAAACCTTCCAATTATGGGACTTGAGGAGATCAAAAAGGCACGTACTTTCCACGAGAGCTTTCCTCAGTACAGCGAAACACCATTAACCAAGCTGCCTAACATGGCTTCCTATTTAGGAGTTAAGGAAGTATATGTAAAGGATGAGTCTTACCGTTTTGGTCTGAACGCATTTAAGGTATTGGGCGGTTCTTTTGCAATGGCTCGTTACATCGCAAAGGAGACCGGAAAGGATGTTTCTGAACTTCCTTATTCCGTGCTTACTTCCGAGCAGTTAAGAAAAGAGTTCGGACAGGCTACTTTCTTTACTGCAACAGATGGCAACCACGGTCGCGGCGTTGCATGGGCTGCTAACCGTCTTGGACAGAAGGCAGTTGTACATATGCCAAAGGGAACTACTCAGACCCGTCTTCAGAACATCGCAAAAGAAGGCGCTCAGGTAGATATCCAGGAATTAAACTACGATGACTGCGTTCGTCTGGCTGCTAAAGAAGCGGATGAAACTCCAAGAGGTGTTATTGTACAGGATACTGCATGGGACGGCTACGAAGAGATCCCGGCATGGATCATGCAGGGATACGGCACCATGGCAATGGAAGCCGGCGAACAGTTAAAGGCCGAAGGATGTGAGCGTCCTACCCACATCTTCGTACAGGCAGGCGTTGGTTCCTTAGCTGGTGCAGTTGTTGGTTACTTCTCCAACCTGTATGCTGATAACCCACCTACATTCGTAGTTGTTGAGGCTGAAGCTGCTGCATGTCTTTACAAGGGCGCTGCTGCCGGTGACGGAAATATCCGCATCGTAGACGGCGATATGCAGACCATTATGGCAGGTCTTGCATGTGGTGAACCAAACACCATTTCCTGGGACATCTTAAAGAACCATGTAAAAGTATTCATTGCTGCTCCTGACTGGGTTGCTGCAAATGGTATGCGTATGTTAGCTGCTCCTGTTAAGGGCGATGCTCCGATCACCTCCGGTGAGTCCGGTGCTGCTCCATTTGGTGCATTAGCTGCTATGATGACCATGGATGAATACAAAGATTTAAGAAATGACATTAGCTTGGATGAAAATTCCAAGGTACTGCTCTTCTCTACTGAAGGCGATACCGATCCTGATCGTTACAAGAACATTGTATGGAAAGGCCTTGACAAATAATCATTATCATTAAAAAGTGATTGCAAAACAAGAGGAGGATATTTAAAATGAATCTGGATTACGCAAAAATCAAAGAAGCTGCTCAGAATTATCAGAAAGATATGACCAAGTTCTTACGTGAGATCGTAAAGAACCCAGGCGAGAGCTGTGATGAGAAGGCTCACATCACCCGCATCGCTGAAGAAATGAAGAAGTTAGAGTTTGACAAAGTTGAGATCGACCCAATGGGCAACGTACTTGGCTACATGGGAACCGGCAAGACTCTGATCGCATTTGACGCTCATATTGATACTGTAGGTATCGGCAACAGAAACAACTGGAACTTCGATCCATACGAAGGATATGAGAACGAGACCGAGATTGGCGGTCGCGGCGTATCTGACCAGTGCGGCGGTCTTGTATCTGCTGTTTACGGCGCTAAGATCATGAAAGACTTAGGAATGCTGTCTGACAAGTACACTGTATTAGTAACCGGTACTGTTCAGGAAGAGGACTGTGACGGTCTGTGCTGGCAGTACATCATCAACGAAGATAAAGTCCGTCCAGAATTCGTAGTTTCCACAGAGCCAACTGACGGCGGTATCTACCGTGGACAGAGAGGACGTATGGAGATCCGCATCGATGTTAAGGGCGTTTCCTGCCACGGTTCTGCTCCAGAGCGCGGTGACAACGCAATCTACAAGATGGCAGACATCCTTCAGGATGTTCGTGCTCTGAACGAGAACGATGCAGCTGATGACAAGGAAGTTAAGGGCCTTGTTAAGATGTTAGACAAGAAGTACAACCCAGAGTGGGAAGAGGCTAACTTCCTTGGACGCGGTACTGTAACTGTATCCGAGATCTTCTTCACTTCCCCAAGCCGTTGTGCAGTTGCTGACTCCTGTGCAGTATCTCTTGACCGTCGTATGACCGCCGGAGAGACCTGGGAAAGCTGCTTAGACGAGATCCGTGCTCTTCCAGCTGTTAAGAAGTACGGCGATGACATTAAGGTTTCTATGTACGAATACAACCGTCCATCCTACACCAACCTGGTATATCCGATCGAGTGCTACTTCCCAACATGGGTAATCCCGAAGGATCATGAAGTAACCAAGGCTCTGGAGGAAGCTTACCACAACCTGTACGGCGAGCAGAGGATCGGTGCTGAAGAGACTCTGGCTATGAGAACCGCTCGTCCTCTGACTGACAAGTGGACCTTCTCTACCAACGGCGTATCCATTATGGGACGTAACGGAATTCCTTGCATCGGCTTTGGACCTGGCGCTGAGGCTCAGGCTCATGCTCCGAACGAGAAGACCTGGAAGCAGGATCTGGTAACCTGTGCAGCTGTATATGCAGCTCTTCCAACTATTTACTGCAAGTAATCAACTGATTTAAGCCAGTCTGCGTAGCCCTTCGGGGCTGCGCTTCCATCAAGAACTGTTAAAAAACGATTTTAGATCAATCCATTAAACCTACATATTAAAAGGAGAATTGAATCATGAAAACATTACAGGATTACATTGACAAGCTGAAAGCATTAAACTTCAAAGAAATGTACGAAGGCGATTTCTTCCTGACCTGGGAGAAGACAGATGACGAGCTGGAAGCTGTCTGGACTGTTGCTGATGCTCTCCGTTACATGAGAGAAAACAATATTTCTACAAAGGTATTTGAAAGCGGCCTGGGTATCTCCTTATTCCGCGATAACTCTACCCGTACCCGTTTTTCTTTTGCTTCTGCATGTAATCTGCTTGGTCTGGAAGTTCAGGATCTGGACGAAGGCAAGTCTCAGGTTGCCCATGGCGAGACTGTACGTGAAACAGCTAACATGATCTCTTTCATGGCTGACGTTATCGGTATCCGCGATGACATGTACATCGGCAAGGGCAATGCTTACATGCATGAGGTTGTTGATTCTGTAACTCAGGGCTACAAAGACGGTATCCTGGAGCAGAAGCCAACCTTAGTAAACTTACAGTGCGATATCGACCATCCAACCCAGTGTATGGCTGATATGCTCCACATCATCCATGAGTTCGGCGGTGTAGAGAACTTAAAGGGCAAAAAGCTGGCTATGACATGGGCTTACTCTCCTTCCTACGGCAAGCCATTATCCGTTCCTCAGGGCGTTATCGGTCTGATGACTCGTATGGGTATGGAAGTTGTTCTGGCTCATCCAGAAGGCTACGAAGTAATGCCGGAAGTTGAAGAAGTTGCTAAGAAGAACGCTGAGAAGTCCGGCGGTTCTTTCCGCGTATCTCATGACATGGCTGATGCATTCAAGGATGCTGATATCGTTTATCCAAAGAGCTGGGCTCCATTTGCAGCTATGGAAAAGAGAACCAACCTGTATGCTGAAGGCGATACCGATGGCATCAAGGCTCTTGAGAAAGAACTGTTAGCTCAGAACGCAGAGCACAAAGACTGGTGCTGTACAGAAGAGCTGATGAAGACAACAAAGGACGGAAAGGCTCTGTACCTGCACTGCTTACCAGCTGATATCAACGGCGTAAGCTGCAAGGACGGCGAGGTTGAGGCTTCTGTATTCGATCGTTACCGTGATCCTCTGTACAAAGAGGCTAGCTACAAGCCATACGTTATCGCAGCTATGATCATGCTGGCTAAGTTCGCTGATCCTGCTGAGATCTTAAAGAAACTGGAAGAAAAAGGAACTCCAAGAGTATTCAAATAAAATCTAGTTAAAAGATAGGTGTTTCTGAGCTGCCGGACCGGAGCGCGTCGTAAATGGCTTTCTGTCAGACGCACTCTGGGTTCGTCAGCTCTTTTTTTAGTAAAAGGGGTAATGAACAATGGAAAATAAGAAGAAAAAACGTATCGTCATTGCTTTAGGAGGCAATGCTTTGGGAAATACACTTCCTGAGCAGATGAAAGCAGTGAAGATCACAGCAAAAGCCATCGTTGACCTGATCGAGGAAGGCTGTGAAGTCATCGTAGCTCATGGAAATGGTCCTCAGGTCGGCATGATCAACAACGCTATGGCTGCATTAAGCCGCGAAGACGCAAATCAGCCTAACACTCCTCTCTCTGTCTGTGTTGCAATGAGCCAGGCTTATATTGGCTATGATTTACAGAACGCTTTAAGAGAAGAGCTTTACAACCGCGATATTTATGATATTCCGGTGGCTACCATGATCACTCAGGTCCGTGTAGACGCAGATGATCCTGCATTTGATACTCCTTCCAAGCCGATCGGGCATTTTATGACAAAAGAACAGGCTGAACTGGCAGAAGAAAAGTACGGATATATTATGAAAGAAGACTCTGGAAGAGGCTACCGTCGTGTAGTTGCTTCTCCAAAGCCGGCTGAGATCGTTGAAATCGGCGCTATCCGCTCCTTAGTTGACTCAGGTCAGTTAGTAATTGCCTGCGGCGGCGGCGGTATTCCTGTTACTAGACAGGGCAACCACTTAAAGGGCGCAAGCGCTGTTATTGATAAAGACTTCGCAAGTGAGCTGTTAGCAGAAGATCTGAATGCAGATTTCCTCATTATCCTCACTGCTGTTGAAAAAGTTGCTATTAACTTCGGAAAGCCGGAAGAAAAATGGCTGGATGACCTTGATACAGAGGAAGCTAGAAAATTTATTAAAGAAGGACATTTCGCTCCTGGTTCTATGCTTCCAAAAGTTCAGGCTGCTGTTAAATTTGCTGAATCAAAACCAGGACGCACTGCGCTCATTACGCTGTTGGAGAAAGCAAAAGACGGTATCCAGGGCAAAACCGGTACCCATATCCACTTAGCATAAACGAGGGGGTTACATATGAATACGACTAATAAAGCAGGATCTTTATTTGAATTAGATGGTGTGCCGAAACTAAGCCAGGCATTTCCTCTGGCTTTACAGCACGTTGTTGCAATGATCGTAGGCTGTGTCACACCTGCTATCATTATCTCCGGTGCAGCCGGTCTTGAAACAGCAGACCGGGTACTGTTGATACAGGCATCCTTAGTTGTATCTGCACTTGCTACTCTCCTGCAGCTTTTTCCTATCGGCAAAAAAACAGGCTTCCATTTAGGGGCCGGTCTCCCCGTTATCCTTGGTGTGAGTTTTGCCTATGTGCCAAGTATGCAGGCTATTGCCGATCAAGGCGGTATTCCGGCGATCCTGGGTGCCCAGATCGTAGGTGGTGTCTGTGCTATCCTTGTAGGACTGACGATCAAAAAGATCCGTAAGTTCTTCCCGCCTTTAATTGCGGGTACCGTAGTTTTCACCATCGGCCTTTCCCTTTACCCAACTGCCATTAACTACATGGCCGGCGGTACCGGAAGCGCTGCTTATGGTTCCTGGCAAAACTGGCTGGTGGCTATCTTTACACTGGTAGTTGTAACTGGTTTGAATCATTTTGCAAAAGGTTTTTTAAAACTGGCATCTATCCTCATTGGTATGATCGCCGGATATATCTTTTCCAGCTTCTTTGGCATGGTAAGCTTCTCAAATGTAACTGAAGCCGGTGCTTTCCAGCTTCCTCAGATCCTACATTTCGGCATCACCTTTGAGCCGTCTGCATGTATTGCCTTAGGGCTGTTGTTTATCATTAACTCTGTACAGGCCATCGGTGACTTCTCCGCTACTACTTCCGGCGGTTTAGACCGTGAACCTACTACCAATGAGCTTCAGGGTGCGATCCTTGGATACGGCGTTTCCAATATGATCGGCGCATGTTTAGGATGTCTTCCTACTGCAACTTACAGCCAGAACGTTGGTATCGTTGCCACTACAAAAGTTGTAAACAGAGTTACACTTGGACTTGCAGCTGTGATCATCTTTATCGCAGGTGTATTTCCTAAGTTTTCTGCTCTTTTAACAACCATTCCATATGCGGTACTGGGCGGTGCAACCGTTTCCGTATTCGCATCCATCGCCATGACCGGTATGAAACTGGTTATGACAGAAGATATGAACTACCGCAATACCTCTATCGTAGGTCTTGCAGCAGCTCTTGGTATGGGTGTTTCCCAGGCGTCTGCGTCCCTTTCCGCATTCCCTGCATGGGTAACAACTATTTTCGGAAAATCTCCGGTAGTTATTGCTACATTAGTAGCTATTATCCTGAACGTAACACTTCCAAGAGATAAAAAAGCTAATTCTTAAGTTTTTCTATCCTCAAAAGAGGGATGTCAGCGGACATCCCTCTTTTAGTTTATGTATCTGCTAATGTTTTTCTCTTGCACCATTCATTCCATCTCAAAGGTTACGCTCACCTGAGCTTCAATGGATATTTCTCCTGGCATAACACCCATACCTGCATCTGCGTCTTCCGTTACTGCCATCATCTGCTTGGCAGATGCACTTGTTGTATTATATCTTGCGTAAGGATAATAACCATCTTCCGATATATTCACTGCCTTCACAACGGTCATTCCTGCTGCCTCTGCCATGGCATCTGCCTTGCTTCTTGCCATTTCCACAGCTTTTTTCAAGGCTTCCTGGTATTTCTCATCATAGTCACTGCAAAGATACTGAACCGAATCCAGTTCATTGACACCAGAAGCTACAGAATCTGTAATGATCTTTCCTGCATTTTCCACTGGAATATCAGAAACAGTAATGCTGGTATTCATCTGATAACCTGTGATCTTCTGACGTCCGGAATTACAGTCATAAATTGGACTCATACCGTAATCAGAAGTCTGAATAGATTTTTCTTCCACTCCAAGCCCTTTTAACGTCTCCAGGGTCTGATTTACATTCTTTGCATTCTCTTCCTGGCATGCCTGAGCTGTGGCCGCCTGTGTGTATACACTATACTGGATCTGAGCTATATCCGGCACTGCCTTTACTTCTTCTATACCGTTTACAGTAATGCGGTTATCACTGCAATCTCCCTGCTGCACCTTTACCGTATCTGGGACCTGCACACTGGTACTGCATCCCCAAAGACCAGTTGCCGACAAAGCAATAGCGGCTGCCAGAGCTATGTTTCTGTGGGTTTTCTTCATAATACGTTTCCTCCTTTTTTCAATGTCCCCTGGGAATCTTTTCTTTAAAGCACGTTTCCTGTTTTCTTTTATAATTCTATTATAGCAGATTAAAATTATATTTGTTTTCTTTTCTCTTAATAATGGCTTGCCTGTTTATTACTAATAAGTATAAACAATTCTCCCCTCCGCAGTATAAACAATTCT
>CAVIPV010000069.1:0-14541 GCA_963644495.1 Prevotella sp.
GAAAAAGAGGCTCTGGTGCCTGCAGATGTAAAAAATGTGACCCATGTATTTTTCCACTCCCTGATCATGGACACTGCAAAAGCCTTTGACGGAGACTCCCGTTCCGAAGGATATAACTCCGTTATGACCACGAAAGATGAATTTTTAAAGATCCTGGATGCTCTTTACAATGACGGCTATGTTCTGGTACGTATCCATGATATTGCCTATGAAACAACGGATGAAAGCGGAAATCCGGTGTTCACCTGGGGAACCATCATGCTTCCAGAAGGAAAGAAACCGATCGTCATGTCCCAGGATGATGTATGCTACTATCCATATATGGACGGAGACGGCTTTGCAAGCAGGATCGTTATTGGAGAAGACGGACGGCCTACCTGTGAAATGAAAATGGATGACGGCACCGTTTCTACCGGCTCCTATGATCTGGTACCTCTTTTAAATGACTTTATTGATGAACACCCGGATTTTTCCTATAAAGGTGCCAAAGCCATTATCGCACTCACCGGTTATGAGGGGATCTTAGGATACCGCACTGCTTCTTCTTACAGTGAAAGTCCGGATTATGAAAGCGAGAAAGAACAGGCTGCCAAAGTAGCCCAGTGCCTGCGGGATGACGGCTGGGAACTGGCAAGTCATAGCTGGGGGCATTTATGGATGGGTGTTTCCGATGATCCGGAAAATCCTTATAAGATCAGTGATGAACGTTTCTATACAGACACAGATAAATGGGCCAATGAAGTAGAGTCTCTCATCGGACCTACAGACATTTACATTTATCCAAATGGAAATGACATTGCTGACTGGCACCCTTATACTGATGAAAATTACCGGTATCAGTACCTTCATTCCAAAGGCTTCCGCTATTTCTGCAATGTAGACGCCAGCAAGCCATCCTGGATCCAGATGGGACATGATTATCTGCGTATGGCAAGAAGAAATCTGGACGGTTACCGTCTCTATGAGGATATGATCCAGGAAGATCCGGCAAAGAAACGCTTAAGCGACCTGTTTGACTCTTCCCAGATTTTCGATGCTTCCCGTCCTACTCCTGTTACCTGGAATTATGGACAGACGCAGAATGAAACTCCCGGCGAAGAGACCGCCGCAGCTGAAACAACAGCAGCTGCACAGTAAAACACGACAAACATTTTTCTTATTTTTGCGTATATTAAACCAAGAATGATCTTTTGGGAGCTTCTTATGAAACCCAAACTGCAGGTTTGCAGGGTCAGCTTTTCCTACCACAGTACACAGAAGGAAACGCTGGCCCTTTCTGATATTTCTTTTACCGTAGATCCGGGGGAATTTATAGCCATTGTGGGCCCTTCCGGCTGCGGAAAATCTACCCTTTTATCCCTTCTTTGCGGACTTGATGAGCCGGAAGCCGGTGCCATTTTCCTGGACGGGGAACTTCTTGAGAAAAATCCTGGAAATTCCTTTCACATTGGCTATATGTTCCAGAAAGACCAGCTGTTTGAGTGGAGAGATATTTTTTCCAATGCAGCCCTTGGGTTGGAGATACAAAAGCAGTTGACAGATGACCGTAAAAAGGAACTTTCTGCCATGCTCTCTGACTATGGACTTGCCGGTTTTGAACATGCAAAGCCTTCTGCTCTCTCCGGAGGCATGCGCCAGAGAGCTGCTTTGATACGCACACTGGCCCTGAAACCGGACCTGCTGTTGTTAGATGAGCCATTTTCCGCTCTCGACCAACAGACACGGCTTACTGTCTGTGACGATATCAGCTCGATCTTGAGAAAAAATAAAAAAACGGCGGTCCTGGTCACCCATGACCTGTCAGAAGCCATCAGTATTGCCGACCGGATCATTGTCCTAACTCCAAGACCTGGACGTATCCGTTCCATTCTCTCCCTTTCATTTCCTAATGACAGTAATACTCCTTTAAAACGGCGCAACTGCCCGGAATTTTCCCGTTATTTTAATCTTTTGTGGAAGGAGCTGATAAAAAATGACCAGACAACAGGAATATGAGGCAAAGATTCTGCGCCAGATGCGGCAGGTAAAAATATGCAGAACCATGCTTTTTGTTCTTTTTCTCTCCCTTTGGGAGCTGACCGCCTCCTTAGGAATGATCAACCGCTTTATTTTCAGTTCCCCGTCCCAGATCCTTTTCTGCCTCTTTCACATGTTTTTGGATAAAAGTCTTTTTCTCCATACAGGTGTTACTTTGACAGAAACTCTTTTAAGCTTCTTTTTCTGCACTGTAATCAGCCTTTTTACTGCCCTTTTTCTCTGGTCAAGTCCTTTTGCAGCCCAGGTTTTTGAGCCTTTTTTAGTCCTTTTAAACAGCCTTCCTAAATCGGCGTTAGCGCCATTACTCCTTGTATGGCTTGGCAGCCGGATGCGGATGGTGATCACTGCAGCTGTGTCCATTGCTGTTTTTGGCTCTGTTATGACCTTGTATACAGGATTTAACCAGATGGACCATGATAAAATACGGCTCATCTACGCTTTAGGCGGCAGCAAAAAAGAGGTTCTTACCAAAGTGCTCCTTCCAGGCAGTCTCCCTCTGCTTATGAGTACTATGAAAGTAAATATCGGACTCTGTCTGGTAGGCGTGATCATCGGTGAATTTTTAAGTGCAAAAGCAGGACTTGGCTATCTGATTACCTATGCATCACAGACCTTTGAAATGACGAAGCTTATGAGTGCTCTTATTGTACTGTGTATATTGTCATGGGTGCTGTATCAGGGAGTGGCTATGCTGGAAAAGAAACTTAAGCCCCGGTAAATGAAGTTATTGAACCTGCCGTCGGCAGCTTCTTTAAAGGTACATGACAACAAAAAACGCAGCAAAGAGGAATCTGTCTCCTTGCTGCGGCTTACTTATTCTTACTTATTTTTTATTTATTTCTCTTTATTTTTCTTCCGGAGTCCTTAAAAGTCCCGCCTGGATGGTCACACAGGTTGCAATCACCAGGAATAACGGATAAACGGAGTATGGAAGGATCGCAAATGGAGATATATTCGCCATTTCAGATGTCATCAGCATGCCACCGTCATGAGGCATTACAGCTAAGAATGCACAGGCAAAAATATCTACCAGGCTGGCAAGACGTTTTGGAGCAATCTTATATTTGCTGCCGATCTCTTTTGCAATAGGACAGGTAACGATAATAGCAATGGTATTATTGACCATGGCTCCTGACAAAATACCAGAAAGGATACCAATGCCGTATTCTGCCTGCTTCCTGTTTTTGATCCTTTTAGTAATGGCATCGATCATCCACTCAATACCACCGTAATATCTTACCAGACCGATGACGCCGGAAACCAGGATAGCTACAATGCTGATGCTGAACATATCTGCCATTCCATCGCCTACTGCCATGGCAATATCAAAAAATCCTACATTTCCCTGTAAAAGTCCTACGATAAAGGTCATTAAAATACCAATAAACAGTACTACCGCTACATTGATACCCATTAAAGCAGTTATTAAAACAACGATATACGGCGCGATCTGGAACAGGTCAAAGGCACCAACCTCCATACTTCCGCTGCCGGCACCGCCAATAAATGCATAAAAGATCATAGAAAGAACTGCTGCCGGGAAGGCGATGATGAAGTTCATACGGAACTTATCCCGCATTTCAGATCCGCAGCCTTCTGCTGCTGCAATGGTTGTATCAGAGATCATGGACAGGTTATCACCAAAATAGGAGCCACCGATCACGGCTGCACAAACGATAGCCGGATTTAAACCAGCGCCTTCTGCTACGCCCAATGCAACTGGCGCCATAGCTGCCATAGTACCCATAGAAGTTCCGATCGCTGTAGAGATAAAACAGCACATCATAAATACACCTGGAACTAAAAGCTTAACTGGAATATAGTGTAAACATAGATTAATGACCGAAGTCTTGCCGCCGATAGCAGCAGCTGCTCCCTGAAAACCGCTGGCCATAAGATAGATCAGAACGATCATCATAACGCCGCTGCGGCCCATATTTTCTGTAAGAACATCCACCTTCTCTGAAACCTTCACACCAGGCGCCAGAATAAGTGCAGAAGCAATACCTACTAACAGCGCTACATGACGTGGAAAATAGCCAAAAGGACTATCTGCTCCCATCACTGAAAACACAATGCCGCAGCCAATATAAGTACCTAAAAACAACAGCAGCGGCAGAAAGGCCAACGCCCCCAGTTTCTTGTTTTCCATAAGAAATTCTCCTTTTCGTATCTGCCTGTAATATAGACAGTTTTCTGCTTTTCAATAAGAATTATAAATGCTTCTGCCAAAACGCGCAATACCCCATAGGCCAGAATCACTCTGGCTTATGGGGGATATTGCTTTTTATATACTTATATATAAGATCATTTCTGGATTACTTTAAAATCTCTGCAAGATTCATGGTTTTTGTCCCGTCTTCTTTTATAAAGCAGGGGATTCCAAGACGTTCTGTTCCACGGATCTGTGCATACATATCATCGGTATCACGCATTTTAAGATATTCCTTAAGATCTGCATGGCAGGATAAGATATCCTTAAAATCAACTGCTACATCAGCTGCAAAAAGCTGATTTAAAGCATAAAGGGTTTCCGGGCAAAGATGACTTCCAATTACTGTGACTTTCATAGTGGGTTCTCCTTTGTTTTTTATTTTAACTGAATGATCCAGTTTAATGCTTCTTTTTGCTGTTATGCAGCTATTTTCTGTTCCAGTTTTTTTCTGTGGATCCAGTCTTTTCCTTCTACAAATCTTGTAATGACCATAGCAAGTCCTGTATCACCTGTTACATTAACTACAGTTGCAGGTGCATCGGTAATGGTTCCGATCAGGACCATGATCGGGATAGCCACTGTAGGGAAGCCGAATGCAGATATAATAAAGATCTCAGCTACATAACCGCCTGCCGGGATTCCTCCCATAACAACAGATGCGATAACAGCTACCAGGATAGACATTAAAATGTTTCGTGGGGTTGCGTATTCAATATGGAATACGGAGCATAAAAATGCTACCTTGATGATCTGGATGACACATGCGCCATCTTTGTGAAGGTTTGCGCCTAAGGGAATAACAAGATCTGCGATCTCATCCGGAATACCGATCTGCTTTGCCTGCTGTAAGTTGACCGGCAGAGTTGCTGCGGAAGAACAGGTTCCAAGTGCAGTTAAGGTAGATGGCACACAGGTTGCCCACCATCTGCGCACGCCTTCCATACCGCCGCCAATATAAGCAAACACAGTCTGGGAAACTACATAATAAACAACGATCACGAACAGATACATTACGATTGCTTTTGACAGCGGTCCGATCACATCACTGCCGTTAGAACCGATCAGGATGGCAAAATAGCATCCAAGTCCTAAAGGAGCCAGTTTCATAACAATATTGATTACATTTACAATAGCTGCTGTAAGACGGTCCATAGCGTCTACGATCGGCTTACCTTTTTCACCGGTCTGAATGATCGCAATAGAGAAGATAACAGTAAATACGATCAGTGCCATCAGGTTAGATTTAGAGAACAGAAGTGGGAAATCACCGACTGTAAACATTCCCAGTACGTTCATGCTTCCGCTTGCATCTGCTACATCCTGTGTTAAAGAAACTGTAGAACCTTCTGCCGGATCGATCACCAGACAAGGGGCTACCATAAAAATACAAGCAATAACGCCAGATACAATAACACCGACCAGGAAGATCATTAAGATCTTTCTAAGTTTTGCAAGATCCTGCATTTTTGCGATAGCTGCTGTTAAAGAACAGAAGATCAGAGGTACAACACAGCAATAAAGCAGATTTAAAAATGTATCAGCTACGGGCTGGAGCACGCTTGCTCCAGGTCCCCAGAAAAATCCGATCACTCCGCCTGCTACCATAGCTGCAAGCAGTAAAATAGATGACTTATATGTATTCCAGAAAGTTTTCATTCCCTCGTTTCCTCCTGATTATGCCCACTTTGTGTGGTTGTCCAGTGCATTTTTCAACTGTTCCATTGCCTTTACTACGGTAGCTCTTGGGCATGCAAGATTGAATCTCTCAAACTGTGCAGTTGCCGGTCCAAACACCTTACCGCTGTCTAACCAGAGGTGTGCTTCTTCTACCATGATGTGCTCTAACTCTTCGTCTGTAAAGCCATATCCGGAGAAATCAACCCATGTAAGATAGGTTCCTTCAGGATCTACGAAATGAGCCTTCGGGAAGTTTTCTTTTACGAAATCACGCATGTAATTCATGTTTCCGGTAATATACTCTACCAGTTCGTTCGCCCATTCATCACCCTTTGTGTAAACAGACTTTACTGCAACCTGTCCCATAATGCTTCCCTGGCTGTAACCTGCTGCTGCATTAGCCTTACGGTATGCTGTGCGAAGTTCTGGATTTTTGATAATGATATTTGCAGGCTGAAGTCCGGCTACGTTAAAGGTCTTACTTGGAGAAGTATACAGAACCAGATTATTCTGATACTTTTCATCCAGAGTCATAAAGCTTGTAAACTTGAATCCAGGATAGATAAAGTCACAATGAATCTCATCATCCATGATCACTACATTATACTTTAAGCAGATATCTCCCATTTGTTCCAGCTCTTCTTTGGTCCACACTCTTCCTACCGGGTTGTGAGGATTGCACAGGATAAATACTTTTACATTGTTGTCTACAATTTTCTTTTCAAAATCGTCAAAATCGATGGTGTATTTTCCATCTTCATAGTGCAGCTGGTTATTTACAAAGGTTCTTCCGTTATCTTCGATCACTTCACGGAACGGATAGTAAACAGGCTGCTGGATCAGAATAGAATCTCCTGCTTTTGTAAATGCCTTAACACCAGTTGCCAGTCCGTAAACAACGCCGCATCCAACTGTAACTGTCTCTGGATCTACATGGTAACCATGACGTGTAGAAAACCAACGGTCAAGTGCATCATAATATTCCTGATCTGGATCTGTATATCCGAAGATACCATGATCAATCCTCTTATGGAAATCAGCAAGGATCTCTTCTGGAAGCTTGAAATCCATATCTGCTACCCATAAAGGTAAAAGGTCATCTCTTCCTTTTCTCTTCATAGCGAAGTCATATTTCAGACAGCTGGTTCCCTTTCTTTCAACGATCTCATCAAAATTGTACTTTCCGGCCATTTTTATTCCCTCCATTTTTTGTTTTATTGTAAAACCATTTCTTATGGTCCAAGTATAGAACATATAGTAAGGTTTGTCAAGGGTAAATGGTTTTTTTATTATACTATTTTTTTGTTTGTTCTTCTATCTAAACATGCTTTATATCTATTTTATTCAATATGTTCACAATTTTTCCGTAGTTTTGCAGCATTTTTATTATGTGCGTTAATTATTAGTTTTCGTAAAAAACATTATTATATTTTGTTTAATTGTGAAACCATATCGCATTTTGTTTTACAATTAAACTTTGTGACTTTTCAAGTTGCCCCTGCATCAAAATCATGTTATAATTGTGATAAATACGTCGAGTATAAACAGAAAGGTTAAAAACTATGTCTTTACAGGAAAATATAACCGCACCGGATCTGAGCAATCCAACGATCATAGATAATACTTACAGTGTTTTAAATAACCGTTATAACAATCTTTATCAGTTTGTTATGCATTATAATGACTATATCATGTCTGCCCACCAGTATGGTGATACCTATTCTCTCACTATGATGGAAGTACACACACTCAGCTATATTGAAGATCATCCGGGAACTTCATCCAGAGAACTGATCCGGTATTGGGATAAAACAAAGGGAACTATTTCACAGATACTTACTAAATTAGAAAAACTGGAGCTGATCGAAAAGCGGAAAAAAGACGGAAATGCCAAAAATCATAAAATGTATGATATCCTGGATATTGCCAAGACCATGTCCCAGCTTCAGAAAAAGTGCAGCGCCGAGGAGATCGAAGCTTTTTACCATGTGATCTCTGTTTACAATGAAGTCATTAAAAAAGATTTTGAGATCAACAAATCTCCCCGTAAACGGACAGAGGTAACACCTCTTCCTTGATTTTTTAATTTTATCAACTTGCAAAAAATGCAGGAATCAGTCTTTTCAGACCGGTTCCCGCATTTCTTTATTTTTCTGTTTTACAATTGCTTACTGCACAGAAACTACCTTATAGTCCTTATCTTCTACTGCCTTTGTAAGGACCGCATTATCTACATCCTTCTCTAAGGTTACAACAGCAGTACCTTTCTCATGGCTTACTTCTGCACCTGCTACGCCATCTACCGCTTCCAGAGCCTTTTTAACAGCAGCTTCGCAGTGTCCGCACATCATTCCTTCGATCTTCATTGTCTTTGTCATGGTCATATTCTCCTTTTTTGTTTCTGTATTTATTTCTGCCGCAGCAACAGCTTCTCCGGTTGGAGTGACTGCTTTACGACGGATTTTCTTATCTTTGCGGCTGTCTTTGATGTTAAGTAAATTCAGCCTTAATGCATTGGTCACAACGCAGAAGCTGGATAAGCTCATGGCTGCGGCACCAAACATTGGGTTCAACTTCCATCCGAAAATGGGGATCCAGATACCTGCTGCTAACGGGATTCCGATCACGTTATAGAAGAAGGCCCAGAACAGGTTTTCATGAATGTTTCTAAGAGTTCCACGGCTTAAACGAATGGCTGCAGGCACATCGCTTAAACGGCTCTTTACCAGAACCACGTCTGCTGCGTCAATGGCAACATCAGCACCAGCACCGATGGCAATACCCATATCCGCTCTCGTAAGAGCAGGGGCATCATTGATACCGTCACCTACCATGGCAACTTTGCCCTGTTCTTTTAACTTGCGGATGACTTCTTCTTTTCCGTCCGGAAGGACACCTGCAATGACGCGGTCTACACCAGCCTGACGGCCAATAGCCTTAGCAGTGCGCTCATTATCACCGGTAAGCATAACTACTTCAATACCCATATTCTGCAGTTCTTTTACTGCCTGTGGGCTGTCTTCACGGATCACATCGGCAACTGCGATCATACCTGCAAGAGCCCCATTTTTTAAGAACATAAGAGGTGTTTTTCCCTCTTCTGCCAGTTTTTCTGCCTGACTTCTGATCTTTTCTGAAATCTCCGTCTGGCTCTGGGCAAATTTCAGGCTGCCGCCCTTTACATCGACGTCCCCAACTTTTCCTTCCAGCCCATTTCCCGGAAGTGCCTTAAACTCAGTAACCGGGATCTGTTTGGTCTGTTTTTCTGCTCCATAAGCAACAATCGCCTTTGCTAATGGATGCTCACTCTTGCTTTCCAGGGAATATGCTAACTGCAGCAGTTCTTCCTCAGAAATTCCATCTGCTGCCAGCACATCTGTTACCTTTGGCTCACCGCTTGTAATGGTACCTGTTTTGTCTAATGCAACGATCTCAACTTTTCCAGTTTCTTCCAGGGAAACGGCGGTCTTAAAGAGGATACCGTTCTTGGCGCCCATACCATTTCCTACCATGATCGCTACAGGTGTTGCAAGTCCTAATGCACACGGGCAGCTGATGACCAGAACGGAAATACCTCTTGCAAGGGCAAAACCAACGCTCTGTCCTGCGATCAGCCACACAATAACAGTCAGTACTGCAATGGAGATAACCGCTGGAACGAAAATACCGGAAACCTTATCTGCCACTTTGGCAATAGGCGCTTTAGTAGCTGCCGCATCGCTGACCATACGGATGATCTGAGAAAGTGTGGTGTCTTCTCCTACACGGGTTGCTTCGCAGCGGATAAAACCGGACTGGTTAATAGTAGCTGCTGAAACGCGGTCTCCCGCCTGCTTATCTACAGGAATGCTTTCGCCGGTAAGAGCCGCTTCGTTTACTGCGCTGTTTCCTTCTAATACAATACCGTCTACCGGTATATTTTCACCTGGTCGGACAACAAATACATCGCCGATACGTACCTGCTCAATAGGTACTTCTGTTTCTTTTCCGTCCTTCTCTACTACTGCTGTTTTTGGTGACAGCTTCATCAGGCTCTTTAACGCATCGGTGGTCTTTCCCTTGGAGCGGGCCTCTAACATTTTTCCTACTGTGATCAGTGTTAAGATCATGGCAGCGGACTCAAAGTAGAATTCGTGCATGTAGCCCATAACAGCCTCTGCATCTCCCAGATGCTCTGCATAAGTCATGGCAAACAATGCATAGGAGCTGTAGCCGAAGGAAGCGAAAGATCCTAAAGCTACCAGAGTGTCCATGTTTGGAGCGCCATGGAACAGGCTCTTAAAACCGTTGATAAAGAATTTCTGGTTGATGACCATAATGATCACGGTCAGATACAGCTGCACCAGACCCATCATCACATGGTTGCCATCCATAAATGCCGGCAGCGGCCAGTTCCACATCATATGTCCCATGGAAAAATACATAAGGACAATGAGAAAACCTACGGAATATAATAAACGTTTCTTTAAAATGGGTGTCTCATGGTCTGCAAGAGCATCTTCAGAGGCTGCTGCACTGCTTGCACCACCATTTTTCTCTCCCCCGGCATCTTTGGCAGATGCACCATAACCGGCATCTACTACTGCTTTTATGATCTCCTGGTCTGTGGCGCTTCCTTCCACACCCATGGAGTTAGTCAAAAGGCTGACGGAGCAGGAAGTAACTCCCGGCACCTTGGAAACTGCCTTTTCTACACGGGCGCTGCAGGCTGCACAGCTCATTCCCGTTACTGTATATTGTTTCATTGTGTTGTTGGCTCCTTTCTTATATCTGCTCAGGTTCCACGCGCTATCGCTTGTTTTTCCCTGCACTCATTACTTCATCAGTTTCTGCAATGTGGTCACCAGTTCATCGATCACTTCATCTTTTCCTTCCCTGATATCATTGGCCACACAGGTTCTGATATGATTTGCAAGAAGTACTTTATTGAAACTGTTTAACGCCGCATTGGCAGCTGCTACCTGTACCAGTATGTCCGGACAATAGGCATCTTTTTCCACCATTCCTTTGATCCCCCGGATCTGGCCTTCGATCCGGTTTAAACGATGGATCAGGTCTTTGTATTCCTTTTCGGACCGCTCTTTTGTTTTATGGTGGCAACAGCAGCATTTTTCTTCTTCCATATGCTTTCCTGTCTTTCTTTTTATTTTCCCACCATTCCTCTGGGAATATACGCATTATATACCCCACCAGGGTATATTGTCAAGTAGAGGACTCCTATATTTTTTCTCAATAATATATGGGAACCTTCGTTCATGTCTCTCTTCCTTGCAGACCTTACCGTCATGTGTTATGATAGTTGATAGTGACAGAAGATTCTGAAAATTGCTGCTGTTCTATTCTGGCAGCTGCCCATCCGCAAAGGAGGTACCATGGACCTGATCAATCAGTTTGTTGAAAATTATAAAAAGAAGCTAACTTTTTATGAAAATCTGGGGCGCATCTCCTCTTCCCAGTTAGAAGATGCCTTGCAGTCCGCCGGTATCCGTGCCATGGTCACCTACCGCATTAAAAATCCGGGCCGCTTAAAAAGCAAGGTACTGCGCAGGAATGCCAAGCGCAGCGTTCCCTATAAAAATATGAAGGAAATTTATGAGGATATCGCAGACCTGTGCGGCATCCGTGTTTCCCTTTACTTCCCCGGTGACCGTGTAAAGGTAGACTCCCTGATCAGCGACCTGTTCCAGATCATTGAGCGCAAACAATTCCCGGAACAGTCAAAACCGCCTACCTATAACAAACGTTTTTCCGGCTACTGGGCCAACCATTACCGGATCCACCTGAAAGAAGATATGGTGCAGCCTTCTGAAAAACGATACTGCGCCGCCAAAGTGGAGATCCAGGTGGCTTCGGTTCTGATGCATGCCTGGTCAGAGGTGGAACACGACCTGGTGTACAAGCCTATGCAGGGAACTCTCTCCGAAGAGGAACTGGCTATTTTAGACGAATTAAATGGTCTGGTGCTTACCGGTGAAATCGCCCTGGAACGCCTTCAGGCTGCAGGCAATGAAAGGATCCAGAACAGTCAGGCCACTTTTGCAAACCAGTTTGAGCTTGCATCTTATTTATACAATTATTTAAGTAATAACTTCCTTCCGGAAGATATCAAGCTCCGCATGGGAAATATTGAGCTGCTGTTCCGCTTTTTAAGCAGCTTAAAGATATTACGGGCAAAAGACATCGGACCCATTGTAAAGTCTGTAAAATTTGAAAAAGACAAACGTACCATTTCCCAGCAGATCATTGACCAGATCATCAGCGGAAATGAAAAGAGATACCAGGCATATCAGAAACTGCGCTCTGATGATTCCGATTTAAGCGCAGAACATCAGGAAGCTATCAACTACTTCTTTACACAGTGGGTGCCTCTTGAAAATCTCTTAAACAGAGTGACAAAGCGCAGTTCCCGTTCTGTAAGCGTATTTAATATCAACGCCTTAAAGCGTTTAGGCGTACTGGATAAGGAATGTATCAACCAGATCGCATTCCTGCGAAAAATGAGAAATTCCCTGATCCACGACATTGAGGTGCCGGAGGCAACTTATATAAGGGAGCAGGGAGAAGAAGCGAAAGTTCTGCGGGAGAAATTGGCAGAACTTCTAGATACAAAAACAGCAGAGGGGTAAATTCCTCTGCTGTTTTCGTATAATAAATATTGTCTGACACACCTGCCGCCAGACGCTTGGGGCTGAAGTATGACAGTATGTGGTTATGATCATTTGCGATTATCGAATTTCCTTAACTACGGATATGCGGTTTCCTTTCTTAACTGCAAATTTCATCACATATACCTTAAACCGCCCGTCATCGCCTTCTGCAAAAGGTTCTTCCCGGAAGATCTCCGCCTGTACACCCTGTTTTTCAAGCTCTGCTTTTCGTTTCCTGGCCTTTTCAAATAAACTTTGATGCAGCTTTTCTTCTTCCTCTCCAAAATTACGCCTTGGATAGGCAGCTGCAGCCTGGTCTATCTGCCGGATCAGATGATCGGTCACCTTCTTATGCGTTTCTCTGTGAAACATCCAGGCAATGTATCTGGCAAGTACTCTAAGGGGGTATCTTTTGTATGCAGACACTACTTTTCCAAACCAGGTATCTCCCATCTGTTTTGCAGCCTCTTCCACTACTTCTGCCGCCAGCAGAGAACATTTCCATGGTTCTTCTTTTTCTCTCACATAAGCCATAGGAGCTGCCGGATAGAACAGATAGCTTAAAGGGGGAAATTCAGAAAGCTCTGACAGCCGCAATTCTTCTTTACTGCAGCATACCTCCCCCAGGTACTCCTGCTTATCCCTTAAAATAGCGATCTTATATTCCAGCTGCCGCAGATATTCATAGTCTTCTACCCAGAAATGACCGATCTTTCCATAATCGTAAAGCTCGCATTCCATCCAGATATCCTGAAAAAATAAGGTACACACGGCATCCCCCTGATGTACCGCCAGGATATAGCGGCTGTTTTCCCCGTCTTCTTCTGTTTTATCTAAAGACGCTGTCAGTTCTCCCTCATGATCCGGCTGATAAGTGCCCGTCATCACTGCATTATGAAAAACAAGGAAGCTTTCGGCCGTATCATTCATCATATACACCAGGCGGATATCTTTCGGCTTCTTCCGATCATCTTCCTCTGGCAGATCCAGCAGTTCAAACTGTCCCTGTTCCAGCAGATCAGCCAATTTTTCAAATTCTTCTCCTGCAAAGATCCGCATTACTCCTGCTCTCCTTCATTAGCCTCTTCCAGAGTGACATTTTCCTGACCACCGTCCACATACTCCAGATGCAGCACAGCCTGGGGCCAGTTTAAGGCGATCCGGGCGGTTTTGCCCTTTTCTTCTCCCGCCTTTTTGATCAGGTCTAACAGTTCATCCAACACAGCTTTTGTAAGATAACCGCCTCTCCAGTGGAACGTAAGCATTTTTCCCTTTTTCGCAGCCTGTAAAGAACGTTTATACACATCTTCTGTCTTTGTAAAGGACATTTTCTTCTCTTTGTAGTAAAAATGATCCCCGTCTGTGCAAGCCGGAGCCGGTGCGATCAGCGGTTCATGATCCCGGAAAATGTTTTTATCATCCAGGTTAAAGTAATCATAGCGGATCTCTTTTGCTCCAAAGCTATGCCTTCCCAGTGTATTATCAAAGGTGGCATCCAGGTGATAATAGGTACCGTTAATCTTTACAATATTCCAGGTATGCCGGTATTTGATCCCTTTTTCCGGATTATTTCCGCAGATCGCAATCATGCACCAGATCCCTAAGGCATCGCAAAGCACTTTTACAGATTTGGCAATTCCCTCACATACCCCCACGCCCTGTCCCAGGGGGCCTATGATCTCATGGGAATAGGATTTTTTTAATTTATCATAATGTACATTTTCACAGATAAAATCATGTACATACTTTTCTTTCTCCCATTCTGAAAGCTTCATAACCGGGCGGGCCAGTTTTTCTACTCTGGCTTTTAAGGCCTTCTGATGCTCTTTTATTTTTCCTTTTTCAAAAATATACTCCGGCAGAAAGGTGATATTTGCTGAGTCCTGATAATACCGGTAATGAAAGCCCTCTGCCCAGAAGATCTCCGGGTGATCTAAGCGCAGCTGAAAAAATACGTCACTTAGC
>CAVIPV010000070.1:0-14357 GCA_963644495.1 Prevotella sp.
GGATCACCTGCCCAAAGTGGTTTTCTTCCCTGATCTACATTGCCATGGGCTGGGTATGCATCCTGGCTATTTCCAAGATCATTGCTGCACTTCCCGCCGGGGGATTTGCATGGCTTTTAGCCGGCGGCATTATTTACACTGTAGGCGGCGTTATCTATGCCTTGAAACTGCCCATCTTCAATTCCAAACACCGTTATTTTGGCTCCCATGAGATCTTCCACTTATTTGTTATGGGCGGCAGTCTCTGCCACTATATGATGATGTATCAGTTTGTGGCATAAACCCGGCTGTCGGTATCCAGAAGCACATCCATATTACAGCCATGACTGATCAGCTCCTCCTTTTTCTTCCGGGGGAGCTGTTTTATTGCATATTCCCGCTTCATTGCTTCCTGTTTTGTCTCAAAAGCTTCATAATAGGCCAGTGTTACCGGCCTTCTGGATTTCGTATATTTGGCTCCGGCGCCGCTGTTGTGGGCATGGAGCCGTTTTTTTAAGTCATTGGTCCATCCGCAGTACAAAGTCCCGTCTGCGCAGTGGAGTATATAAGTATAATTCATGTCTTTCCTCTGATGCTGCATCCTGAAATTTTCCCGGATCCCGGTATCTTGCACTTTCTGGTATCCATAAAATCTATGTACCAGGCAGAGCAAAACGCTCTGCCGTCCAGGTTCCGGAACCGTGAAAATCTATATAAAGCATCAGCGATGCGTCTAATACCATCATACGCTGATGCTTTTAAACTGTGCCAGTCCTCTCAAAAACTGACCGCGTAACATTTTTTCTGCTTCTGTTAAAAACGTCTTCCGCCGCCTCCATGGCTGCGTCCGCTGCCGGAAGTATGTACCGTGCTGCGTCCGGAAGAACTGCCGCCGGAATGGCCCCCGCCTCTGCTTCCACCGGAAGTATTCCTTGGAATGGGAACAGAACGTACAAACTGGTTGATCAGCTTATCACCGGTAACAGAAAAATGGAAGGCGCAGTCTGCCCGGTATGCCTGAAGGCTGTTGGATGCCTCTCTGCTGCTCTGTTTCATGGCATAGCGTCTTTTTATGTCCATGCATACAGATCCAGCTAAGATTCCGGCGATCACAATAGCTGCTGCCGCCTCATACCAGCGGATGCTGTGGTAACGGACGATCTCTCCTGTATCCCGGTCATAGGTATACTGGCCAGATTCCACACCTTTTTTCACATAGGCACTTACATCGCCCAGAAAAACTTCCGTAGCTGCTGTAAAATCCCTGTTTCCCAGATTTCCATATACATCATCTAAAATGTTTTCAATGCGCTCATCTGTAAGCAGTGTGATCATTGTTCCTGAGGTAGAAATATAACATTCTCCCCCCGGTTCTCCCGGTCCATCCATATAGTATAAAAGAATTACACCGCTGGCTTTCTTTCCAACGCCAAAGCTGCCATAATCGTAGTAATCATCTGCATATTCTTCCGCTGTGCGATCCCCGTCTGCATATGCGCTTACTACTGCTACGTCCATCTTTGTGCTCTTTCTGCACCGGGCGATGGCCTCTTCTAACCGGATCTTTTCCGTTTCACTAAACAGTCCCGCCTGGTCAAATACACGGGTCTGACCGCTTACTTCCCCCGTCTGATCTGCCCATACTGCCATACTGCCTATGACTAAAAATACACAGATCAGCAGACAGGTCATTATCCCTTTTATCTCTTTCATCTCATCACCTCATCAGCCGATCCAATATCCTAAAAACAGCAGTATCACGCAAACAGGCATAAAAATACTTAAGAATAAAACTGCCAGTTTTTTATTATCCACCGGAAGTTCTCCCCATATCTTTCCCGTCTGTCCGTTTAAGGCAAAATAGTAGATCTTTCCTCTTGCCTTGTCATTATACGTTACAGTCCACACAGGAAGCAAAGCTGTGGCCCAGTTTTCTCCTGCAATATCCACCTCATTTTTTCGCATCTGAATGCTGGAATAATTCCCGGTCTGGCTCCTTAAACTGGATAATGCAAACTGCCGCACTTCTTCTTTCACTTCATTTACAAAACCGTCTTTTTCCATATCCCGGTTCTCTGCCATAAATCCGGAAAGATAACCCATGGAAAAGTCCTTTTTCTCATTCATGCGGTAAGGCAGAACACCATCGATCAGCTTTCGATTGGCCTTTTTTAAGGCATTTCTGGCTACAGAATCCACGTTCATATTTCCCTGTCTCTGGATATCGTAGACCTTGGTCTCCGTGTAGCGCATGCCTGCCATATCCCAGGTGCGTATGGTTTTTCCTTCTGCCTGCAGGTCACCTTTTACCTGGCAGCTGTAAAGCCAGTAAGGGAAATACACACCGGTCATGCTCTCGATCTGGCTGGGGGAATAGAAATAATCAGGTACAAATTTCTTCCGGGTCACCCACTGGGTAAATATCTCCTGAGCCTTTTTCTTATCGATCTGAAATGGCACTACATAGTCAGGTTTAAACTCCCCCCGCAGTTTTTCTTCCAAAACAATAGGATTGTGGCAGTAGTAGCAGAAAGAAGCTGCTGTGGTCTCGTCTGTGACGATCTGGGCACCGCAGCTGGGGCAGATGTACATGATTGGGGTGATCTTTGCCCTCTTCTCTGCTTTTTCCAGTTCTCGCGCCTCTATCTCATCCAGCTCTTCCTGTGTAAACTCCGAAAGGCAGTATTCACACCTGTATTTCTGTTTTTCTGCATTAAATGTCAGTCCGCCGCCGCAGTTGGGGCATTTATATGTTATGACCCCCATGCTTAAGCTTCTCCTCTTGGGTTTCCGCACTCACTGCAGAACTTGCCCTTATTAACAGTACCGCAGCTTGGACAGGTCCACTCAGCAGATGGCTTTGGTTTTCCACACTCACTGCAGAATTTCCCTGTGTTTTCCACATGGCATGCAGGACATATCCACGGCTGTTTTGCGGTTTGTGGGGGCTGCTGCTGTCTCTGCTGGTTCATCTGCATCTGCTGCATATTAGTAGAGGAAGCTGCACCCATAAACGCGCCGCTGCTTTGCATTCCAAATCCCATTCCCATAAATCCGGCCATCGCACCGTTTGAATTGCTTCCTGCATTCTTTAAACCTTCTGCAATGGTACTCTGCACATAGCCTTCCCTTACAGACGGGTCCCCCATCATAGCGCCCCTGTTGCGCATATTGATCAGTTCCTGGGAAGTCTCATCATAGGAAATGCTTGCAATTCCTACCGATTGGATCTCCATACCTCGCAGTTCTTTCCACTGCTCATCCAGTACATTGGACATATATTTTCCCAGTTCCATGCCCTTGGATGCAACAAAGGAAATGCGGATGCCGTCTGCTGACATCTGATTGATAGAGCTTTGCAGTGCCTCTAAAAATTCATTTAAGTACTGCTCGTTGATATCTTCCATTTCCACGCGGTCTGCGTTCTTTGGAACTACTTCTGCATAGAATTTTAATGGATCAGTAACCTTAATGGAATAAGTACCATGGGTCCGTAAAAACAGCTCTGCATTATAAAAACTGTCAAAATAGTTAATAGCATTTTTAGTGCCGAATTTCAGTCCCCGGATCTCCTGGAGATTGATGTAATATACCTTCTGGGCAGTAGGAGCAACACCGCCAAAACGGATCCTTCCCAAGGACTCTTTTACTGCCTTTCCCAAAGAACCATTCATCAGAGACGGCTGTGTATCCAGGCTTACTTTATAATATCCAGGCTCTGCTGTGTAATCCACAATCTTGCCGCCGTCTACTAAGATCATGCACTGCTCCGGATATACATGGATAATAGAACCTTCTGTTACCATGTTATCAGAGCCTTTGCCATTTTCGCCCTTTCCTTTGCGTACCTGAACGCCTTTTGCAAAAACAGTCTGTGCTCCCATATTGTCCGGTTCCAGGGCCTCCAGCCACTGATCTGCCAGACCTGTTCCAACTGCATGTGCTGCTGCTTTAATAATTCCCATTTATTTCTTCCCCCTTCTGGTTTTTTTACGTTTTACAGGTTCTACAAAACGGATGGCTCCTGCGATCAGAGCTGCTCCTGCTGCCAGCTGGAGCAGGATGCTTAAACCGATCCAGTGTTTAATGATAAAGCCGCTTTCCGGCATGCCAAAATAACTTACTATATCTGCAAGAGGCGTTCCTCTGCCCGCCTGTTCCCCGATAATAGCCATAAATGTGACCGCCGGGTTAAACAAAAACAGGTAAAAGAAGCCGCCGGAAGATGCCCGTACCCCATTGTCTGCCAATGCATAAACAGTCGTCTTATCCAGGTTCATTCCTGATACGGAAAGAGCAAAGCGGTTGATAAAATAAGTTCCTGCCACCACCGCGATCAGAGTCCCGTAGGTCACAACCGTAGAAATCGTGGAACGCTTAAGAGCGGCAGAAAAGCAGATACCAATACTTCCTGCAAAAAATGCCACTGTTACATAGCACAGGATTAATGAAAAAACATCCATCCATGTAATACCGCCATATACAAATACCATGGCAACTGCCGGAAAACTGGAAAGGATGAGCAAAAACAAGGTGCTTAAGGCGCTCATCAGCTTCCCTCCCACGATCTGGCCGGCGCTCATTCTGGTGGTCAGCATCAGATCTAAGGTCTGCCGCTCCCGCTCTCCGCTGATGGAAGAAGCCGTTACCGCCGGAACAATAAACATTAACAGTAAAAATTCTATGGATGTAACAAATTCATACAAATCCATAAAGCTGCTGTACTGGATATTCGCCGTGGATTTTACCTGCATGACCACAGAATACATGTTTAAAAGGGTCACCAAAAATAAAATACCATTAAATAAAAAGATGATAAGGGGCAGTTTCAGGCTTCGTGAGCTTACCCGCATCTCCCTGTTATAAACCGGATTCTGCTTCATAGGAAGTCACCACCCTTTCTTCTTCATGATCTGTCAGCTGCATAAATACGCTTTCCAGACTGCCTTTCTCTCGGATAAAACCATTGACCAGCACGTCTGAGTCGATCAGCTGCTGCAATAACATGGCCTCATCCTGGGCATCTCCTGCAAAACGGACGCAGATGTCCTTATCTCTCATGGAGATGGTCCGCACACATGGATGGCTCTTTAAAATAGACAGTGCCTTTTCCATGTTGCTGTAAACAGAGATCACCAGCGGATTGGAAGCATTGACCCTTGATAAAATGTCATCGATATTTCCTTCCAGGATCATTCTTCCCTGATCAATAATGCCGATATCCGTGCACATTTCCGACAGCTCCGAAAGTACATGGGAACTGATAAGAATGGTCTTTCCTGCAAATTTCAGATCTTCCAGTATCTCTTTAAATTCCACCCGGGTCCTTGGATCAAGGCCGGAAGTAGGCTCATCTAAGATCAGGATCTGGGGATCATGGATCAGTGCTCTTGCCAGGCAGAGGCGCTGCTTCATACCTCTTGAAAGGCCGTCTACATAAAAATCCAGTTTGTCATCCAGTCCCACCTGCTCCAAAAGGGCGGTATACCGCTTTCTTGCCACCAGTCCATCTATATGATAGCAGGAAGCAAAAAAGCTCATATATTCTCCTACTGTCAGATTATCATATACACCAAAGAAATCCGGCACATAGCCGATAAAGGAGCGCAGCTTATCCGGGTCTGCCAAAGCATCTTCCCCGTTAATGACCACGCTTCCTTCTTCTGCTTCCAAAAGGCCGGTCATGATCTTAATGGCCGTTGTCTTTCCCGCTCCGTTTGGCCCTACAAAACCGTAAAGAGCCCCTTCTTTCACCGTCATGTTCAGGCCGCTTAAAGCATGATATTTACCATATATTTTATGGAGATTTTCTATCTTAAGCATCACTTGCTCCTTCCTGTAACAGTTACCACCGGAAGCATGATGTTCCAGGTGTACTCTCCTGTTGTGTCATATACATAACGGACGGTAATGGTATTTCCTGGAGATAAATATTCCTCCAGCTCTTCCCGGTTAAAATGTACCTGATCCGGCTTTACAAGGTCATAATCACCGGTGTCATAATTATAAAAATACATGCTTCCTGAAAATGGGACTGTGTAATAATACCGCAGGCTGTCAGAAGCATCTGCTGTCAGCGGGTGGAAATCTACAGAATCCACTTCCGTTTCATTTCCCAGATAATACTCCAGGATCACAGGGGCCATTCCGTACATGGTATTGCGGTCTGCGTCATACTCTCCGGAAAGCACATTTGGCTGTTTCTGCATGGCAGAGCGGTAGATCTTTCCGCCCTTTTCATAATTTACTTCCAGCTGCGCCGTTAAAAGAGTACAGCCATAAGCCTCATAATCTGCCTGTTTCATAAAATCCAGATTTTCTTTTTCATTTTCAAATGCCACTACACAGGCCTGTGAATGATAGCCGGAAATATAATTTTCAATATAGAAGGAAAGCAGGTTAGCCCGTTCTAACGCCTGTACATAAGAGGCATCTTCCATATCCCCGTTCATATCATACAGGGAAACACCTGTGATCTGGGACGCCAGTGCATAGCTGAAATCGGTAGCGCAGAAGGTCATTGGCTGATTATCTAAGTAAATCGTCTCCCCCGGCTCCATATTTCCAATGATCAGCAGCTGGTTATAAAGCAACAGCGCCGCATTTTCCACTGCATAAGGATAATTATTGGTAATGGTACCGGAAAGTTCCCCGTTAAATGCCCGAAGTTCTCCGGAAAATCCTTCTCCTGTTTCATTATCTGTATGCATTTCCATCTGAAAAATTTTGGAATTAAATGCCCCCGTATCCACGGCCCGGATCCAGGTAGCGTCTTCCCCGTACCGGATCGTGATATCTGCCTTATCTGTATCTGTAAATTCTCCCGCCGGCGTCTGGTCATAATAGGGACTTCCCGTAACAGGATACAGGCGGTATTTAGGATTTAACTCCACGGAATAAGTCTTGTTATAAGGCGCCCGCATATTAATAAACGTAGTCTCTGACTTATCTGTTTCACTGGTATTTTCAATGGTGGCATAGGTAAAAAAAGGGCCGGAGAACCGGGTACCTGATCCCATTAAGATCACCATTCCCGTAGTACAAATCGCAAGAAAAGTCACAGATGGCTGATAATATTCCCGCAGATTTCTCTGTTTTAAGAAGAAATAAAGTCCCGGTCCTGCAAGTGCCACATAGGCCACTGCCAGTGTCACATAAAGGCCGATCTTTGGAAGCCTGCGGATATTTCCTGTATTTACAAGGCTCTGGATAGACCAGAACTGGTTGTAATTGCCGCCTCCTGCATTGCTGTTTAAGTTATTGATCCGGTCTTCTCCTAAAAGAGTGGTAAGGAAATAATCTATATAGGAACTGTCCTTAGAACAATACTCTTCCAGATCAGTAAGATCAAAGGTAGCAGCTGCCGCCATTCCATTTCCCATGGATGTGCCAGAAAGGACAACAAAAGAATCACTGGTGATCAGGTCTGTACCGCCCTTTAAGTCCACTTCTGTACAGTTTAATGTAAGGCTGTCATCTCCTCTCTCTTTGGTTCCACGGTCCGGCCCCATATGGAGATCATAGGCCACAGCCTGTGACACCGGATATTCCAGCAGTTGTTTGCTGAAAGCAGATAAAGTTTCTTCTCCTCTGTCTCCTGTGCCTAAAAGAAGGATACCGCCTCTGTGGACCCATTCCAGGATCGCATCTGTCTGCTCCTGGGTCAGCGCCTGGGTATTAAAATCTGTGATCAGAAGCACATCCAACTGGTCTAATCCCAGTTCTGTATCCGGAAGATCATACACAGTCAGGTCAATGGTCTTGGTGCGCAGCATACTGTAATTGACACCTACCTGGTCCAGATAGGAAAGTTTTTCCGGCGCGTCGCTTACCACACCGATAAAAAGCTGGGCTGTCTGAGTGTTTAAGTCCATTTTCAGGCGCTTGCTTAAGACCTGTTTTTCATTATCATCATAAAGGCTGATATACATCACATCAGATCGGTTACTTAAAGAAATATTTAATTTTTTCTCCAGACTGCCGTTTGCCTCTATAGTCACCGGAAATTCATAGCGATATGCGTCATATTTCACCTGGGAATTGTTGTTATATCCGTCATAATCCGGTTCTCTGGAAGTAACGCTTAAAGTACCATTAAAATCTGTTTCCTGGGTGTTATCTAACTGGATATCAAGAGGCAGAAAGCGTCCGCTTTTCGCCACATTATCATATCCGTAGACCACATCCATTAAAATAGGGCCTTCTCCCAGCAGTTCTTCCGCAAGTGTGGTTTCTTCTGCTGATGCTGTATTTTCACCGGTCTCTCCGGAAGACTCATAGGCCGCTCCCGGTCCATCTGCCGTCATAGCCGCCAGCGCTTCACAGTTTAAAGAAACTGACAGCAGGACGGCAAAAAGGGTGCTTTTCAGCGCCCTTTTTGTATTCTTTCCAACGATTCTGTTTTTACCTGTATCCATGGTCTAATCCTCATTTTTATGTCCGAAATTTTCCTTATCCACATCAAAATGGACCTGAAGCTTTACTGTAAATACAGTTCCGTTAAGGTCACTGGCTACACTGATGGTACCGCCGTGCATATCCACGATCTCTTTTGCAATGGCAAGACCTAAGCCAGTACCTCCGGTACTGCTGGAACGTGACTGTTCCACCCGGTAAAATTTGTTGAAAATAAGGGGAAGTTCATCTGCAGGTATCACATAGCCGTAATTGGTAACGGAAACGGTTACTGTTTCACTTTCCGCATGTATTTTTACTAACACCCGCTTTCCATCTGCGCCGTATTTAATGGCATTTCCGATCAGGTTGTCAAAAAGGCGTGCAAGAAGGTTTCCATCTGCATTGATGATCTTGGCCGGCACATTGCTCTGCAGGTCATAGGACAGTCCTTTTTCCACAAAATTAGGATATGCTTCTTCTACAAGCTGTCCCAACAGCTTCACAATATCGATCTGTCCCACATGCATGGCGATCTTGCCGTAATTTAACTTGGTAAAGCCAAACAGGTCCTCGATCAGCTTCTGTAATCTTCTTGATTTTCCATATGCGATCTCTATGTATTTATGCTGCATATCTGCCGGTATCTGCTGATTGTTGGTGAGAAGTTCCAGATAACCGATAATGGAAGTCAGCGGCGTGCGCAGATCGTGGGCCACATTGGTGATCAGCTCATTTTTCGTCCGCTCAGATTCCCTTTCTTTTTCCATCAGCTGCTTGATATCTGCAGCCATGCGGTTTAAATTAGCCGCCATACCGGAAAATTCATCATCACCGATCACATCGATCATTGTGTTCAGGTCCCCTTCGGAAATGTTCTGCACTGCCTCTGAGATCCTGCTGATATAGCGGATATAAGGTTCCTGAAGGATCATAAAAGTAACAGAAAAAAGCAGGATCCCCAGGATTAAATACAACAGGACAACTGCCGTGTGCTGCTTTTCAATGGCCTGGACCATTACAAGCATCTTTCCTCTGTTTCCCATATAACGGGCCACCATTGACAGGTTCGTAACAAGGAACACTTCTACCAGGCAGGTAATGATGGCGCTGTATATGATATTGGTGATCACACGGGTGCGGTAGCGCCTGCTTACATCATTTTTCAATCTTATAACCTACTCCCCACACAGTGGTGATGATCTTGTTCTGCCTGGTATCTTCTTTCATCTTTCCTCTTAAGCGGCGGATATGTACCATAACTGTATTATTGGCTTCGTAAACCTTTTCGTTCCAGACTTTTTCAAAGATCTCATCGGTGCTGAACACCTTTCCCGGATTGGAAGCCAGCAGATAAAGGATGTCAAATTCGATAGGGGTCAATTTGATCTCTTCCCCGTCAACCACTACTTTGTGGTTGTCACGGTTGATGCACATTCCTTTAATGGTGATCTCATTATTTACAGTCTCTCTTGCTCCGCTGTTTGGATTTAACTGTGTATAGCGGCGCAGCTGGGATTTCACTCTGGCAGTCAGTTCCAGAGGGTTAAATGGCTTTGTTACATAGTCATCTGCACCTGTTCCAAGACCTAAGATCTTGTCTAAGTCTGTGGACTTGGCACTTAACATGATAATGGGGATGTTATTGGTCTCACGGATCTTTCTGCACATCTCCAGACCGTTCATGCCAGGCATCATAATGTCAAGCAGCACCAGGTGGATGTCCTGCTTATTCAGGATGTCAAGTCCCATCTCTGCATTTTCTGCTTTAAATACTTTATAACCATCGCTGACCAGATAGATCTCGATCAGGTCCGCGATCTCTTTTTCATCATCTACTACCAGTATATTGATATCGGGCATTTACTTGTCCTCCTCTTTGGTTTGCTTCATATCTTAGATTATAGCATATAGTTCATCCTACTTCCTTACTTTTTTCTTGAAAAATTCTGGCTAAATTGGGATATAGGGGGAAATTTTGTGCCAAAAGAAACATTGGCCTGCTGCATGTACAAAAAAAGAACGCGCCCACCGGCGCGTCCTCTAAAACATCACTATTCATTACTGCTCTCAATGGGCTGGAAAATACGTGTCACAGCCGGATCTTTTGCATCCTGGCACGCTTTTGCCATGGCTATGGCCTCTTTGCAGAACTGATCCTGGGAATTTACAAGGACCTTTCCACGCTTATCTACTTTCTCATAGCTTCCGTCTGGTTTCAGGATATGAGCCTTTACATTATCTTCCAGTTCCAATTCCAGAATGTGGATGACTTTTTCTTTTAATCTTTCATCTTCTACCGGGAACAGGATCTCCACACGGCGGTCCAGGTTTCTAGGCATCCAGTCTGCACTTCCCATGTAGACCTCCGGGCTTGCGTCATTAAAGAAATAGAAAATACGGCTGTGCTCCAGGAAATTTCCTACAATAGAGCGGACCGAAATATTTTCACTTAAGCCAGGTACGCCTGCTTTGAGGCAGCAAATGCCACGGACAACCAGTTCAATCTTCACGCCTGCGCAGGAAGCGTCATACAGGGCAGAAATGATCTCCTTATCGCAAAGAGAGTTCATTTTTGCCATAATGTGGGCTTCTCTGCCTGCTCTTGCATGCTCTGTTTCCCGGTTGATCATGCGCAGGAAGCGGTGGCGCAGCCACAATGGAGCTACTGACAGCTTGTTCCATGCTCTTGGCTCCGAATAGCCGGAAAGCATGTTAAATACGGCTGTTGCGTCCTCGCCGATCTGGGGATCACAGGTTAAGATACCGCAGTCTGTATAAAGTTTCGCAGTAGAGTCATTGTAGTTGCCGGTTCCCAGATGCACATAACGGCGGATGCCGTCTTCTTCCATGCGGACAACCAGTGTGATCTTGCTGTGTGTCTTTAAGCCAACCAGGCCATAGATAACATGACAGCCGGCTTTCTCCAGCATCTTCGCCCAGTTGATGTTGTTTTCCTCATCAAAACGGGCTTTTAACTCAACCAGTACAGATACCTGCTTGCCGTTGTCTGCCGCCTCTGCCAGGGCCGCAATGATGGGTGAATTTCCGCTGACACGGTATAAAGTCTGCTTGATGGCCAGAACCTCCGGATCTCTTGCCGCGCTGCGGACAAAATTGACTACCGGATCAAAGCTCTGGTATGGGTGGTGGAGCAGGATATCTCCTTTGCGGATATTGGTGAAGATATCATCCTCATTCATCAGCTCCGGCACAGGCTGAGGGGTGTATTTTGGCACCTTTAAGTGGGAAAAACCGTCCAGCCCATACATTTTCATTAAAAAGGTCAGATCCAGTGGTCCTGATATCTGGAAAATGTCTTCGCTGCTGATGGAAAGTTCCTTCTTTAAGATCTTTAACAGCTGCTTATCTACATTGGACTCGATTTCTAAACGGATGGCTTCCCCCCACTGGCGCTTCTTTAGCTGTTTCTGTATCTCTTCTAACAGGTCCACTGCCTCTTCCTCATCCAGTGAAAAATCAGCATTTCGCATGATACGGAAGGGGTGGGAAGCTACGATATCATAGTTTAAGAACAGGGACGGCATGTTCCGCTCAATGATCTCCTCTAACAGGATGATCACTCTCTCAGGTTCCCCGTCCTCGTTTGTTTCCTCCGGCAGTTCCACGATACGGGGGATAACTGACGGAACCTGTACCATAGCAAATTCCAGTTCTGCGTCCTTTTCATTTTTCTTCTTTAAAAGAGCCGCAATGTTTAATGTTTTGTTGCGGATCAGCGGAAATGGCCTTGAAGAGTCAAATGCCATCGGCGTAAGAACAGGATATACATTTTTATGGAAATATTCATCTGCAAAAGCGGCCTCATCTCTGGTCAGATCCTCATGTTCCATGATGATGCGCAGGCCGTTCTGCTTTAAGGCCGGTACTAAAGACCGGCTGTAAGTGGAATACTGCAGATCTACCAGCTGGTGGGTCTTTTCACAGATCTTTTCCAGCTGCTCTTTGGCAGTCAGTCCTGCAATATCTTTTTTGGCATATTTGGCATGGACCATATCTTTTAAAGAAGCCACACGGACCATATAAAATTCATCCAGGTTAGAGGCTGTGATGCTTAAAAATTTCAGGCGTTCAAACAGCGGGATGCTTTTATCTCTCGCCTCACTTAATACACGGTAGTTAAATTCGATCCAGCTTAGTTCGCGGTTTACATAATCATTCTTCTCAGCCATTTTACACTCTCCTCTTCTGCTTCAAAACAGGACGTATTCCAAATATTTCCTCAAAGAACGCCGCCTTCTGCTCAAAAGAAGCACTCTCTAACGCCAGGTCTCCCTGATAACCGGTAGTAACTACCAGGCGCCCGTCCCTTACTGCCATATGGCAGTCGATCAGCTTTGATTTGTGGGTCTTGTCCATGGAATTAGCCAGACGCAGGATCGCCGTCAGCTTTGCGATCAGGATGGTGATCGCCGTCCGGTCGGATACTCCCGCCAGGTCCTGTCCCGCTTCCGTCTCCAACTGCATCATATCGTAATCAAAATCACGGATATTGTAGCGGACTATATTGGCAATGATCTCACGCTCTAAATGGCTTAATCCAATGATCTCTGTGGACATGATCAGGGCATAGCCGCATTCATTGGAATTTTTCATGCTGATGAATTTTCCGCAGGCATGAAGCGTAACTGCGATCTGAAGAAGAAGGCGGTCACGGTCTCCCAGTCCATGGAACCTCTTCGTACTGTCGAAGATATTCATGGCATACTGCTCTAATACCTGGTTGTGGCTGGCGTGGCATTTATATTTTTTCGCCATGTTTCTGGCTGCAGCCAGAATGTCATTTTCAAAGTTATGGTCAAAACGGATCAGCTTTTTATCGCTGGCGTATTCTGCCGCAATACCGTCGCACATACTGGTTCCCGGGATCCAGAACATTTCTGCCCCGGTTATATCCAGGATTCTTGTATACACGGCTGCTGCCGGAAGAAGAAGGGCGGCATACTCACTGTTTACGCCGAAGTTTTCCTCAATCTGGTCAATGGTCATCTGGGAAAGCTTATCGTAAAAAGTATGCATAGTAGCTGCATCCACCCGGTTTTCCCCATCTTTTATGCCAAGGCGGCGCATGAGGTATAAAATATTGTCACCGATACCAATAAGATTAGTGATCTGACGGTCTCTTAAATACATTTTCCGGAAAGTGATCAGCTCATTGTCCACGATCTCCTCAATATGAAGTCTGTGGATGTCTACACTGGCTGGTATCTTTGCCAGCTGGCTGCGAAGACGGAGACTTCCAAGAGGCAGGTTCTGGGTCGCCACCAGGGAGTCTTTGTCAAAAAGGGAGATCTGGGCGCTGCCGAAACCTACATCTACAATGGCAGTACCTTTCTGGATGATCTGGTTGAACTCTCCTGCTTTGGAAGCAACGGCTTTATAGCTGATAAAACGCTGCTCGGAGTTGCTGATAATGTGTACCTCAAGCCCGGTGCGCACACGGATCTGGTCCAGGATGATACGGCTGTTTTTAGCTTCACGCATGGCAGTAGTAGCATAGGCGCGGTAATCCTTTACCCGGTACAGCTTCATGGTTTCCGTAAATTTTTCCAGGATCCGGTACATTTCATCTGCCAGACCATAACTTATCTTTCCTTCACTGAAGGTATCGCTTCCTAAAGCGATCATATGACGGACATGATCAATGCTCTTGATCCCCTTGTCTGAGATCTCATAGATTCCCAGCTCCAGGGCGAAAGAACCTACATCGATCGCCGCAAACATTCTGACTGCCACTGTTTTCCTCCTTAATGAAATACAACTCTCCTGAAAGCGTCCCCCTACGGGGGGGGACACTTGGGAGAGCGCTTTGCCTTTTTGTATGTGTATGTTTTGTATACAGTATTCTACCTCATTTTTTCACGTCTTGCCCCCATATGGGAGTAAAGACTGTGTAAAATCCAGGTAAAACACCAGGATCACACCTGTTTTCAGGCTCCTTTGCCTGGCGATGCAGGCAGAGC
>CAVIPV010000071.1:0-14355 GCA_963644495.1 Prevotella sp.
ATGCAAGCCTTGACAGTGAAATTCATAAAAAATTAATAATTGCTTCATACAATATTCAATTATGAACGGTAATACAAACGACTTTTTAAAAATTCATTTAAGGTGTCGCAAAACAAAAAAAGATGTGGTATACTAAATTGATAGCATTGGGAAGAAAATAAAGGAGTGCTTTATGCTGAATGAGGAAAAGATCCAGGTGATGACAGATCTGGCAGTATTTGAAAAGCATCAGGGCAGAAAGATCTTCCCTGTAAATCAGTACTTTAAAAGTGATTATGTAGGAGGACAGTTGTTCCGCTCTTTTTTTGGGTACACTTTTAGTTTTGCGCTGATCCTTCTTATGTGGATCCTGTACAAGCTGGATGTGATCATGAAAGGTGCTGCCGTTGATGAGCTGATCACCTGGGTGAAAAACTGGGGAATGGCTTATGGTGTGGGACTGGTGCTTTATCTTCTTATTACATGGAAGATCTATTCCAGACGGTATGATCATGCGTCCAGAAGCCAGACTGTGTATACGGCAAGGCTTAAGCATCTGGAACGCAGATTCGGTAAGGACCACGGAAAAGAAAACAGAGGAGGAGCCGCTTTATGACAGGTCTTTTACTGTGGAAAGAGCACCTGAAAGAATTGTATAATAAATACAGCTACGGAATACGTTTTATTGTCCGTCTGCTGTTTATTCTGTGTACTGTTTTAAGTATGAATGCCAATATTGGCTATATGGCAAAATTAAAAAATCCGGTAGTGGTAATTCTAATCTGCGTGTTCGGAGCACTGCTTCCAGACAGTGCCAGTGTATTTTTAATGGGCTGCGTGATGGTAGCGCATGTGTATGCAGTATCCATGGAAATGGCACTGATCACATTGATGATGATACTGGTAGTAGCAGTGCTGTACTACGGCTTTAAGCCGGGAGACAGCTGGCTTATGGTACTTACACCTCTGGCTTTCTTATTTAAAGTGCCCTATGCAGTGGCATTTTTAGTAGGACTGGGAGGCAGTCTGGTATCTGTGATACCGGTAAGCTGCGGTGTTTTCCTCTATTATCTTCTTATGTATATACGTCAGAATGCAGGCGTCCTTACAGGCGAGGGAAATGTGGATATCGTTCAGCGTTACAGCCAGATCATCCGTTCTGTATGCTTTAACCAGACGATGATGGTGATGATCGCTGCCTGTGCAGTAGGTATTATCGTAGTATATCTGATCCGCAGGCTTTCTGTGGACTATGCATGGATCATAGCCATTGTAGCCGGGACAGTAGCGCAGTTGCTGGTTATTTTTGTAGGCGACTTTGTATTTGGTGTGTCTGTGGCTGCGGGAACACTGATCTTTGGCCTGCTTGTTTCAGTAGTGCTGGCTATGATCTACAATTTCTTTTTCTTCTCTGTGGATTATACCCGTACAGAATATGTGCAGTTTGAAGATGATGATTATTATTACTACGTAAAAGCAGTTCCCAAAATGACTGTGAGCAGTACAGATGTAAAAGTACAGCGTATCAGCGGGAGAAAACGCAGTACAAAAGTAAAAGAAAACAAATAAGAAAATAAGTAAAAAATAAGCAAGTATATTTTAAGCATAAAAGTATGATCAAAGGAGGATGATATCAGGTGGAAATCTTAACAGAACTTATGATGAAAGCCTCATCCTGGCTGACATTGCTGCCACGGATCTCCCTCCGGAATATTTTTGAGATCGCGATCATCTCATTTCTGGTATATGAGATCCTTTTCTGGATAAAAAATACAAGGGCCTGGACACTGCTAAAAGGACTTCTGACCATAATGGTATTTGCTATTATGGCAGTTCTTTTACGTCTGGATACCATTGTCTGGATCCTTAAAAATATTACAGCTATCGCAGTAACTGCATTTCTGGTCGTTTTCCAGCCAGAGCTTAGAAAAGCACTGGAACAGTTAGGAAGCCAGAACCTGTTATCCGGTATTTTGGCCCAGGATGACGGTAAAAGCAGCCAGGAATTTAATGACCGTACAGTCAACGAACTGGTACGTGCCACTTTTGAAATGGCAAAAGTGAAAACAGGTGCCTTAATGGTCATTGAAAGAGGAACTTCTTTAAAGGAGATCGAAAGGACCGGTATTGAGATCAGCGGTCTGGTCACAAGCCAGCTTCTTATTAATATTTTTGAACACAACACACCGCTTCATGATGGTGCAGTAGTGATCCGGGGAAACCGGGTGGCAGCTGCTACCTGCTATCTGCCTCTTTCTGACAATATGTCCATCAACAAGGCGCTGGGGACCAGGCACCGTGCAGCTGTGGGAGTCAGTGAGACAACAGACAGCCTTACCATTGTTGTTTCAGAGGAAACAGGACGGGTATCTGTTGCAGAAGGAGGAATGCTTCGCAGTGTTCCTACCGCGGAAGCACTTCGGAATATTCTTTCCGGATTGATGAAAGAAGAGCCGGTTTCTTCCAACCGGTTTAAGATATGGAAGGGAAGGCTGATCAATGGGAAAAAAGCTGACAAATAATTTAAAACTGAAGATTCTTTCCGTTTTCCTTGCCTTTTTCGTATGGCTGGCAGTAACCAACATTTCTAATCCAGACGTGACTGCTACCAAAGAAGTGCCTTTAGAGGTGCTGAACGAAGATGTACTTTCCACAAACGGAAAGACCTATGAACTCATCGACAACCGCAGTACAGTAACTGTGGCTTATAAAGTACGTACACTGGATGCAGGAAGTATTTCTGCTTCTGATTTCAGGGCTTATATCGATCTGGCAGATATGTACGAGCCTACAGGTGCGGTACCTGTTAAGGTAGATGTAAAAAACAATAAAGTAGATGCCGTAACTGCAAAACCTATGGTCATCCGTGTGACTACAGAGGATATCCAGCAGAAGAAATTTGACCTGACAGCCTATACAGAAGGAAAGACAGAAGCAGGATACAGAGAAGGAACTGTAAATATCGTGCCGTCAAACGTTGTTGTAAGCGGACCGGAATCCCAGGTAGGACGGATCAGCACGGTAGGGATCACCATCCGCCTGGACGGAGCCAATTCTGATCTTTCCGGTACGGCCCAGATCCAGTGTTTTGACGCAAACCGCAATAAGATCACTTTGGATGACCGGGTAAGCTTAAGCCGTTTGGAAGCAGATTACACACTTCCTATCCTGAAAGTAAAGACTTTAGGACTGAATTTTGAAACAGAGGGAAGAGTGGCAGACGGATACCGCTTCACAGGTATTGAAAGCAATGTAAATTCCGTTGATGTAGTAGGACTTAAGTCTGACCTGGCAGAGATCAATGCCATCAACATTCCTAAGTCAGAGTTAAATATGGATGGCGCTTCTGAAGATAAAGAAGTGATCATCGACTTAAATAAATATCTTCCGGAAAATGTGGAACTGGCAGATTCCAACAACAAGATCCATGTAACTTTAAAGGTAGAACCTTTAGAGACCCGGACCATTGAGTTAAAAACAAGCAAGATCCGTCAGGTAGGCGCTTCCAGCCGCTACAGCTATCAGTATGACAGAGATTCTATCAACTTAAGCATTAAGGGCTTAAAAGAAGATTTAGACCAGCTCACCGATGACTCTTTGGAGGCAGAGGTAGATGTAAGCGATATGGGACCAGGAACCCATCCGGGAACCGTAACCTTTGAATTAGGGGCAGCTTATGAACTGGTAAGTCAGGATGATCTCCAGATCATCGTCCATGACAGAGAGCCGGGAGAAACCGTACCGGCCACAACACAGGAAGAAACAGAAAGCAGTACGAGAGAAACGACTGCTGCTGAAAACACCAATACAGCATCCAGTCATACGACTGCAGCTGAACAAAGTCATTAAGGAAAACAAGAAAAATGGCAGCAGATATGCTGCGGAAAATCAGGAGAAATAGAATGGTAAGTGGAACAACTGTGATCAAGAACCCATCCGGTCTTCATTTAAGACCTGCCGGCATCCTCTGCAAAGAGGCTCTGCTTTATAGATCAAAGATCTCTTTTAAGGTACGCAATGTAACAGCAAATGCAAAAAGCGTGCTCAGCGTCCTTGGCGCCTGCGTAAAATGCGGGGAAGAGCTGGAATTTATCTGCACAGGCCCTGACGAAGAGGCAGCGCTGGCAGCAATGATCAAGATCGTGGAGGACGGATTAGGGGAGTAAACAAACGGCCTGCGTTAGCAGGCAGTAGGGCACGTAAGTGCGGGTTTGTGAGTATAAAATAAGGAGGCAACACACATGTTTAAGGGAACAAGTGCTTCTGCCGGTATCGGCATTGGCAAAGCTGTGATCGTAGAAGAAGCAGAATTAGTGATCACAAGAAATGAGGTAGCAGATGCAGAGGCTGAGATCCGGCGCTTTAAGGGGGCTCTGGAGAAGACCATTGCAGCTACACAGAAGATGGCAGACGATCTGGCTTCCCGCGTGGGAGAGAAGGAAGCTGAGATCATGCAGGGACATATGATGCTGTTATCAGATCCCATGCTTACAGGGGAGATCGAAAACAGCGTAAAAAATGATAAGGTGAACAGCGAGTTTGCCATTGAAAATGTTTGCAATATGTATGCAGATATGTTTGCATCTATGGGAGACGAGCTGATGCAGCAGCGTGCTACGGATATGAGAGATATCAAGGTGCGCATGCAGCGTACATTAATGGGCCTGGAGTCAGTGGATGTATCTTTACTGCCAAAGGGAAGCATACTGGTAGCAAAGGATCTGACACCATCTATGACAGCAGGTATTAACCCGGAAAATGTTTCCGGTATTGTAACAGAACTGGGAGGAAAAACCTCACACAGTGCTATTTTAGCAAGAGCATTGGAGATCCCGGCAGTAGTTGCAGTAAATGGCCTGATGGATGCAGTAAAAGACGGGGACACCATTGTTCTTGACGGAAGTACAGGAGAGGTATTTGTAAATCCGCAAGCTTCTGTAGAAAAAGAATATGAAGAAAAGAGGACCCAGTTCTTAAAAGATAAAAAAGAGCTGGAAAAATACATTGGACAGCCTTCTATTACAAAAGACGGTGTACAGGTAGAGATCGTTGCCAACATCGGAAAACCGGAAGATGTGAACAAGGTGCTGCAGTATGATGGAGAAGGTGTTGGCTTATTCCGTACTGAGTTCTTATTTATGGACCGTACAGCTATGCCTACAGAAGAAGAGCAGTTTGAGGCCTACAAGAAAGTAGCCATTGCATTAAACGGCAAGCCGGTGATTATCCGTACACTGGATATCGGCGGCGATAAAGAAATCCCATATATGGGACTGGAAAAGGATGAAAATCCATTCCTGGGTTATCGCGCGATCCGCCTTTGCTTAGACAGAAAAGAGGATATTTATAAGCCCCAGCTGCGTGCTCTTTTAAGAGCCAGCGCATATGGCAATATCCGCATTATGATCCCGCTTGTAACCTGTATTGACGAGTTAAGAGAGGCAAAGGCCCTGATCGAAGAGATCAAGGCAGAGCTGGATGAAAAGAACATTGCATACAAGAAAGACATCCAGGTAGGTATCATGGTGGAAACAGCCGCGGCTTCCCTGATCGCGGATATTTTCGCAAAAGAGGCAGATTTCTTTAGTATTGGTACCAATGATCTGACCCAGTATACCATGTCTGTGGACAGAGGAAACAAGAATGTATCTTATCTGTACTCTACTTTTAATCCGGCAGTGCTCAGAAGTATCCGCCATATCATCCTGTGTGGACGGGAAGCCGGTATTATGGTAGGTATGTGTGGTGAGGCAGCCAGTGATCCGATGATGATCCCGCTGTTACTTGCCTTTGGTTTAAATGAATTCAGTATGAGTGCATCCGCCATCTTGCGCGCAAGAAAGATGGTAACAGAATACAGTGTAGAAGAACTTCAGGCAGTAGCTGACAAGGCTATGAGTTTTGCAACAGCTGCAGAAGTAGAAGACTACATGAGAAAGTTTGTGGAGAAGATTACAGGTTAATGGCAGTTTATCTTATTTGTTATGGAATCAGTTTTATTCTGGCCTGGCAGCACTTATATGTGCTGTCTGGCCTTGTTTTAGTTGGAGCAGCTATATGGCTGTATATCAGAGATTATATTCGGACAGGAAACCTGATCCACTTGCGTGGTCTGTTTTGCCTGTTTTTTGTAGGAGGACAGGGAATTTCCTGTTTTAAGCTTTCCTATCTGCAGACAGACTGGCTTCTGATCACATGGATCAGCTTTTTTGTGGCAGTTATGGCCTTCTGGTGGGTATTTGAAGTGCTGACCAGGATGTATGACGGCTGGAGCGCAGCGGATATGGGCTCTGTATACAAATACTACTCCTCTGCGGATTCACCTTTACAGGCAAACCGCATTCTGATCTCCATGGCAGCGATCACTCTGGTTTCCATACTGGCCTTTGCTTTTGAAGCATGGAGACTGGGGTTTGTGCCTATGTTTTCCTATGGGGTGCCTCATGCTTATTCCTATTTCCACATTAAGGGAGTCCATTACTTTACGGTATCCTGCGTACTGGTACCAAGCCTTTCTGTAGTATACAGTTTAATGATGGTAAGAAGAGGACGGGGCCTGATCCGGTATAAAGGCTTCTGGCTGGCGGTAATCTGCGATATCGTGGCAGTGATGATCCCACTGTTATGTGTATCCCGTTTCCAGTTGATCCTGGCAGTGGGAATGGCAGTGTTTACCTACATTTCCATGACTGGAAGTTTCAGCCTGATCTATGTGGGAGTGCTTCTTGTGGCGCTGATTCCGGCTTATGTGGCTCTTACAGTGCTTCGCAGCCACAGCATCGAGTACTTAAATGGCATTTTTGAGATGAAAAACAGCCATATGCCCATCTTCATCACCCAGCCATATATGTATATTGCCAATAACTATGATAACTTTAACTGTATGGCAGCGGAATTAAAGCATTTTTCCTTTGGACTTAAGGGACTGTTCCCATTATGGGCTCTGACCGGGCTTAAATTTATCTTCCCGTCACTGGCAGATTTTCCGCTGTTTGTGACAAAAGAGGAACTGACTACAGTAACCCTGTTTTACGATGCTTTTTATGATTTTGGCGTTGTGGGAATGGTATTTTTCGGCGGCCTTTTAGGCGGTGTCTGCTATCTGTTAGGCCGTTTCAGAAGAAAACTTACCTGCCCCGCCGGTCATGTGATCTACGCACAGATCGCTATGTATATGATGTTGTCCTTTTTTACAACATGGTTTTCCAATCCAACCACATGGTTTTATCTGATCGTGTCCGGGATCGTGTATGCGTATGTGAATTCTTAAGTGATCCATAAAATTGAAAAATAAACTGTTTGGGCTCTGCGAATGCAGGGCCTTTTTGCCGCCATAGATCCACTAACAGACCAAAACGGTTGGTTGAAGCCGCCTACTAACGAGGGTATAATCTAATGAGTGCAGGAAAAAACAAGCGACGCCGAAGGCGGCATTTGTTTTTTACAAGCCATTAACGAACGAACCGTCCGCGTAAGCAGACGGTGGAGCGCGTAAGCGCGGGTTCGTGAGTCTGCAATATACCAACAATCAAACTCACATAAGGAGAAGAACCATGGAGAAAAAACAATCATTAGATACCATTTGCATCCAGGGCGGCTGGCAGCCGAAGAACGGAGAACCAAGACAGCTTCCAATTTATCAGAGTACAACCTTTAAATATACCACCAGCGAGCAGATGGGACGTCTGTTTGACCTGGAGGAGAATGGTTATTTTTATACAAGACTGGCAAACCCGACCAATGACGCAGTAGCAGCAAAAATCTGCGCACTGGAAGGCGGTGTAGGTGCTATGCTTACCTCATCCGGCCAGGCAGCTAACTTCTATGCTGTGATGAACTTATGTCAGGCAGGGGACCATGTAGTCAGCTCCGCAGCTATCTACGGCGGAACTACCAACTTATTTACTGTTACGATCCCGAAAATGGGTGTAGAATGCACTCTGGTAAGCCCGGACGCAACAGAAGAGGAGCTGGCAGCAGCTTTCCGGCCAAATACCAAGGCATTATTTGCAGAGACCATTGCAAACCCGGCTTTGACAGTTCTGGATATTGAAAAATTTGCAAAAGTGGCTCATGAACATGGGGTACCGCTGATTGTAGACAATACTTTCGCAACCCCGATCAACTGCCGCCCATTTGAATGGGGCGCTGATATCGTTACCCATAGTACCACCAAGTACATGGATGGACATGCCATGACAGTAGGCGGCTGTATTGTAGACAGTGGCAACTTTGACTGGGAAGCACACCATGATAAGTTTACTGGTTTAACAGAGCCGGACGAGTCTTACCATGGCATCATCTATACCCAGAAGTTTGGAAAACTTGCTTATATCACCAAGGCAACTTCCCAGCTGATGCGTGATCTGGGCTCTATCCAGTCTCCGCAGAATGCATTCCTGATCAATGTAGGTCTGGAGACACTTCATCTTCGTATGCCAAAGCACTGTGAAAATGCATTAAAAGTAGCAACCTACTTAAAATCCAGAGAAGATGTTGCCTGGGTAAACTATCCGGGTCTGGAAGGCGACAAGTACTACGAGCTGGCTAAGAAATACATGCCAAATGGCACCTGCGGCGTTATCTCCTTTGGCTTAAGGTCAGGAAGAAAGGGTGCGGCAGACTTTATGGATAAGTTAAAACTCTGCTCTATTGAGACCCATGTGGCTGATTCCCGCACAGCAGTCCTTCATCCTGCAAGCCATACCCACAGACAGCTTACCGATGAGCAGTTAGTGGAAGCCGGAGTAGATCCGTCCATGATCCGCCTCAGTGTAGGTATCGAAAGTGCTGATGATATTATTGAAGATATCCGTCAGGCACTGGAAGAGACAGAATAATCAATAAGCGTTATTCTCTAGTCAGAATAACGATTTCTGGCTATCATAAACGTGCTATTTTTGTGCATATTGCATAAATCAACGAAAAATTTTTGAGACATTTCCTCATAGACGAAAGAATTGTCAGACGGTATAATGTAGTTAATTCAATACCCGATGTCTGATATGTATATCCTGGGGATTGGCCCAGAGTCTCTACCAACTACCTTAAGAGTTGACTACATAGTTTATGTAGTTGACTCTTTTTTTATACCATCGGGGGAAAACTTTCGTAATTCCTCGTAAGCATCTGCGATAGGGTGCAAATCCCCGGGTATGAAAAACGGGCTGTTTTTTATTGTATCAGAGGAGTAAAATACTATACATCGGAAGGAAAAGGAGGCAGAGTTTATGAAAGTTGTAGGTCAGGAATTAAACCGTGTTGATGCATATGGAAAAGTAACTGGTGAAGCAAAATATACAGCAGATTTAGAGCCAAGGGATATCCTTCATGGAAAAGTGATCCACTCTACCATTGCAAACGGCCTTGTTAAAAGCTTTGATCTTACAGAAGCATTAAAAGTACCGGGAGTAGTAAAGATCCTTACCTGTTTTGATGCGCCAGAATGTCAGTTCCCAACCGCAGGCCACCCATGGAGCGTGGAAGCAAAGCATCAGGACATCTGCGACCGTAGGGTATTAAACCAGAGAGTAAGGCTGTACGGCGATGATATTGCTGCAGTTATCGCTGAAAATGAGGTGGCAGCCGCACAGGCAGCCCGCCTGGTAAAAGTAGAATATGAGGAATATGAGCCGATCGTTACGGTAAAGGCGGCTATGGCACCGGAGGCAACACCATTACACCCGGATATCCGTAAAGACAATGTGATCGTTCATTCCCATATGACTATGGGACCAAGCGATTTTACCTTTGAAGACGGCTTAAAGCAGGCAAAGGAAAAATACAAAGAGGAAGATCTGGTGGAGATCAATGGGGTATATGACACACCACGTATTTCTCATTGTCACATCGAGCTTCCTGTTTCCTGGGCTTATGTAGATATAAACGGAAAAGTAACCGTTGTTTCTTCTACTCAGATCCCTCATATTGTACGCCGCTGTACAGCACAGGCGTTGGGTATTCCCATCGGTAAAGTCCGTATTATCAAACCATATATCGGCGGCGGATTTGGAAATAAGCAGGATGTGCTTTATGAACCGTTAAATGCATTCCTTACCATGAGTGTAGGCGGAAGACCGGTAAGACTGGAGATCAGCCGTGAAGAGACCATTTCCGGAACCAGAACCCGTCATGCCATTGAAGGTGTATGTCGCGGTCTGGTAACAAAAGACGGCACCGTTCTTGCAAGACAGTTAGACGCTTATGCAAACAACGGAGCTTATGCATCCCATGGTCATGCCATCTGCGCCAACTGCGGAAATGTATTTAAAGACCTGTACAGAGACCGTTTAGGTGCTGAGATCGACTGTTGGACTGTATATACTTCTTCACCAACTGCAGGGGCTATGCGTGGATATGGTATCCCCCAGGCGGCATGGTTTGCAGAATGTCTGACAGATGATATGGCAACTGCCATTGGCATGGATCCGTATGAATTCCGTATGAAAAACTGTATGGAAGACGGTTTCGTAGATCCGGCAAACGGTATCCGTTTTTATACATATGGCTTAAAAAAATGTATGGAAGCAGGAAAGAAATACATCCATTGGGATGAAAAGAGAAAAGAGTATGCAAACCAGACCGGTCCTGTAAGACGTGGTGTGGGAATGTCCATTTTCTGTTATAAGACAGGTGTACATCCTATTTCTCTTGAAACAGCTTCTGTACGTATGGTATTAAACCAAGACGGTTCCATGCAGGTTTCCATGGGTGCTACAGAGATCGGTCAGGGCGCTGATACAGTATTCAGCCAGATGGCTTCTGAAACTACCGGCATTTCCTTTGACAAAGTATTTATCGTATCCACCCAGGATACAGATCTGACACCATTTGATACAGGTGCATATGCTTCCAGACAGACTTATGTATCTGGTATGGCATGTAAGAAATGTGCAACTGAATTAAGACACCGCATCCTGGACTATGCAGCATACATGTTAAATCATGACGTTACCGACCTTTCAAAGACTGTCTATGCTGACCTGGTAAAAGAGGCAGCAGGGAAGCTGCGTGAGGCACTGGGACTGTATCCGGAAGATGAGGTCAAGGAAGATATGTTAGACATCGTTGACAGCAAGATCGTTGTCCATGGCGGTGATCCGGTCCTCTTTGATGTGGCAGTAGTAGCAGATACAGCCTTCTATTCATTAGATAAATCCATTCACCTGACTGCAGAAGTGACCAACCAGTGTCTGGATAATACCTTCTCCTCCGGCTGCTGTTTCGTAGATCTGGAAGTAGATATGCCGTTAGGACTGGTAACTATAAAAGATATTATCAATGTTCACGACTCCGGTATCCTGATCAATCCAAAGACGGCAGAAGCACAGGTTCACGGCGGTATGAGCATGAGCCTTGGATTTGGACTTTCTGAGGAATTATTAGTAGATGAAAAGACAGGGCGTCCATTAAACAACAACCTGTTGGATTATAAGATTCCAACGGCTATGGATGCGCCGGATCTTCATGTGGAGTTTATCCAGTTAGATGATCCTACAGGCCCTTATGGAAATAAGTCCTTAGGAGAGCCGCCTGCGATCCCGGTTGCACCTGCAGTGAGAAATGCTATTTTACATGCTACCGGCGTTCATATGAACGTAAGTCCTATGACAGCACAGAGACTGATCGAAAAATTCAAGGAAAAAGGCCTGATCTAGGGAGGTGAATGAGTATGTTTGATATTAAATCATTTTATGAAGCAAAAGATGTAAAGGATGCAGTAGATGCACTGGTACGGGAGCCTGAGGCAGAAGTCATCAGCGGCGGTACCGACGTACTCATCCGTGTAAGAGAGGGAAAGGACGCAGGAAGAGCCCTGGTATCTATCCACAATATTAAAGAATTAAAGGGCGTGAAGGTCCTGGAAAATGGAGATCTGTGGATCGGGGCCGCAACTGCATTTTCCCACATTACCAATGATCCGATCATTCAGAAGCTGGTTCCTATGTTGGGCGAAGCAGTAGATATGGTAGGCGGACCGCAGATCCGAAATACAGGTACTATTGGCGGAAATATCTGCAACGGCGCTACTTCCGCAGATTCCGCAGCAAGCATGTGGACTTTAAACGCGCTGATCCGGTTGGAAGGACCGGAAGGACACAGGGAAGTACCCATCCATGAGTTTTATACAGGTCCTGGACGCACTGTAAGAGACAGATGTGAGGTCTGTACAGGTTTCATTATCAAAAAAGAAGACTATGAAGGCTGGTACGGACAATATATTAAATACGGAAAGCGCAAGGCTATGGAGATTGCTACTTTAGGCTGCGCAGTCCGTGTAAAGCTGTCTGCTGATAAAAAGACCATTGAAGATGTAAGACTGGGATACGGGGTTGCCGGACCTACACCTTTAAGATGTCATGCAGCAGAGGAGTATCTGAGAGGAAAGGCTGTTTCTGATAAAGAAGCGGCAGCAGAGTTTGCCAAACTGGCTCTCACAGAAGTAAATCCAAGATCTTCCTGGAGAGCTTCCAAGGAGTTCCGTCTTCAACTGATCGAAGAGCTGGCAAAACGTGGCCTGGCAGAGGCTATAAGAAGAGCAGGAGGTGAAGAGAATGCTTAAGATCATTCATATGACAGTAAATGGAAAGGAAACAGAGCTTGCAGTGGATGAGAGAGAGTCTCTTCTGGATACACTGCGAACCCGTTTAGGACTTACTTCCGTAAAGAAAGGCTGTGAAGTAGGTGAATGCGGTGCCTGTACTGTGCTGGTCAATGGAGAGGCCATTGACAGCTGTATATATCTCACCATGTGGGCAGACGGAAAGAGCGTAATGACCGTAGAAGGATTAAAGGGGCCAAACGGGGAATTGTCTCCGATCCAGAAAGCGTTCATTGAAGAAGCAGCTGTACAGTGCGGCTTTTGTACTCCGGGCCTGATCATGAGTGCAGTAGAGATCGTAGGAACAGGAAAAAAATATAACAGAGAGGAGCTGAAGAAACTGATCTCCGGGCATCTGTGCCGTTGCACAGGATATGAAAATATCTTAAATGCCATGGAGCGTATTGTGGAGGAGGTTTACAAGGTAAGCCATTCCTAAACAAACTATCTGTGGGGGCAGAAGTTTGTGATTAAAAAAGATTGGAGACAGCAAAAACTATGAAAGAACAGACAAACTGCAGTATCAGTAATATTTATAAGCTGGACGGGCGGGTGCCTATTGGAAAGGCCATTCCATTTGGCCTGCAGCATATTTAGCTATGTTCGTATCTAACCTGGCGCCGATCACTATGATCGCAGGTGCCGCAAAAGTACCGGTTACAGGAGCAGAACTTGGCATGCTTCTTCAGAACGCTATGTTTGCAGCAGGTATTGCAACCATGATTCAGTTGTATCCTTTATGGAAGATTGGATCCAGACTTCCTGTTGTAATGGGTGTCAGCTTTACGTTCGTAACGGTACTTAGTACGATATCAGCCAATTATGGGTATCCGGCAGTCATAGGAGCAGTACTCATCGGCGGTCTATTTGAAGGAACGCTGGGACTTTTTGCAAAGTATTGGAGAAAGATCATAAGCCCCATCGTGGCAGCATCTGTAGTAACGGCGATTGGTTTCTCTCTGTTTACAGTAGGCGCCAGATCTTTCGGCGGCGGCTATGCAACAGACTTTGGTTCCAAGTCAAACCTGTTATTAGGTGTGATCACACTGGCAACTTGTCTGTTATGGAACATGTTTGCAAAAGGATATTTAAAGCAGTTGTCTGTATTGGCGGGTCTGATCGTTGGTTATATTGTTGCGATCTTTATGGGAAAGGTAGATTTAAGTATGATCATGTCCGGCGGCATCGTAGCACTTCCACATCTGCTGCCCATCAAACCGGAGTTCCACGCAGGAGCCATTATGTCAGCCTGCATTATCTTCCTGGTATCTGCAGCTGAGACTATTGGCGATACTTCTGCACTGGTAGCAGGCGGTCTGGGACGTGAGATCACAGGAGAAGAGATTTCCGGTTCTTTAGCATGTGACGGCTATGGTTCCTTTATTTCAGGTTTGTTTGGATGTCCGCCAGTTACTTCCTTCTCACAGAACGTAGGTCTGGTGGCAATGACAAAGGTTGTAAACCGTTTTACCATTATGACAGGTGCGGCAGCCATGATCCTGGCTGGTTTATTCCCACCCATCGGTAACTTCTTTGCATCCCTTCCTCAGTCTGTACTGGGCGGCTGTACCATTATGATGTTTGGTACCATTTTAACATCTGGTATGCAGATGATTGCCAACTGTGGATTTACCCAGAGAAATGTTACTATCGTTGCAATGGCATTATCCATTGGTATTGGATTTACCACTACCAGCGAGAGCGGTATCTGGGCTGAGTTCTCACCAGTTGTCCAGTCTGTATTCTCTGCAAACGTAGTAGCAGTTGTATTCGTG
>CAVIPV010000072.1:0-14346 GCA_963644495.1 Prevotella sp.
GTTATTTCCATATGAGAGATCCCCTTCTCTTAAATTATGTCCCAAGCATAGCACTGTTCAGGATAAAACACAATAAAAAATATTTTTATTTTAAAATATAAAAAAATAATTTTCCAAAATCTATAGACAGAGACAAAAGAATATGGTAATATTGTACATGAACAAAGGGCATGACATTTTCAAAATCGGGAAAAATAAACAAAAAATCGAAAATGTCTAATAACCAAAAGAAAAAGGAGAATGGTAAAATGAAAAAAACGTTAGCACTGACACTGACTGCGTCTATGGTTCTGTCACTGACAGCCTGCACAGGTGGAGCACAGACTTCTACCAAGGCACCAGAGTCAAAGGACACACCAGCTGAGACCACGGCAGCTGCTGAGGCAGCAGGAGATTCCACAGAGATCTCTCTCTGGACCTATCCTATTGGAAACTGGGGAGATCAGGCAAGTGTAGATGCACTTTTAGCTGAATTTAATGCAGCGCACCCTGAGGTCAAGGTAAAAGTAGAGTATCTCACTTATGCAGACGGTGATGATAAAGTAAATACTGCCATTGAAGGAAAAACGGCACCGGATATCATTATGGAAGGCCCGGAACGTCTGGTTGCAAACTGGGGAGCAAAAGGCGTGATGGCAGATATTTCTGATCTGTGGACCGATGATGTAAAAGCAGATACATTAACATCTGTAGAAGCTGCCTGCCGCAATGCAGATGGCGTTTACTATGAATATCCATTGTGTATGACCGCTCACTGTATGGCTATCAACCGTGACGTATTTGAAGAAACTGGTGCATGGCAGTATGTGGACGAAGCAACCCACACATGGAGTACAGAGAATTTCTTAAAGGCAGTTCAGACACTGTATGATGCAGGCTATACCAATGTTGGCGCTGTATACTGCGGCGGCCAGGGCGGTGACCAGGGAACAAGAGCACTGATCAATAACATGTACGGCGGTACTTATACAAATGCAGATCATACAGAATATACAGCTGATTCACCGGAAAACATCAAAGCCCTTGAAACACTGGCAGCTCAGGACGGTATCGCATTTGATCCTGCGATCCAGGGCGGCGATGAAGTACAGCTGTTTGTACAGGGCGTTCTCCAGATGGCATTCTGCTGGAATATTGCTCAGGAAACAAACAATGCAGACGCTCTGACCTTTGATGCATTCCCAATGGCATTCCCGACTGAAAGCGGTGATCCGGCTCTCTGCGGCGGTATCTGGGGCTTTGGCATTTTTGATAACGGTGATGCAGCAAAGATGGATGCAGCAAAGACCTTTATCAAATGGGCATGTGATGAAAATACAGAAGAGTCTGTAAAAGCTTCTACTTACTGGTCCACACGTAAATCTTTAGCAGATATGTATGATGGCGATGAACTGAAGAGTGAATACGGACAGTTCATGCAGTATATGGGCGACTACTATCAGGTAGTTCCAGGCTGGGCAACTGCTCGTACTGAGTGGTGGAATATGCTTCAGAAAGTGGGCGCAGGAGAAGATGTGGCTTCCAGCGTTGAAACTTTTGTGACAAATGCAAATGCAGCTGCAGCAAACTAATAAATGAAATGTAAGTCCCTTCCTTTTCCTTCTTAACAGGTTGTGTTTGGGAAGGGACATTTTTGGCCCGGCGCAGACTGCCGGGAGAGACAGAAAGGAGAATATCCGTGACTGAAAAGATAAATGGAAGAGGTCATCGGCTTGTAGTTAAGGAAACAGTAACATCCTATCTGTTCCTGCTGCCGTTTTTGCTGTTTTTCGTGGGCTTTGTGGTGTATCCAATGTTCATGTGCGTGTTCACCAGTTTTTTTGACTCCACTATGGGGCGGGAAGATATTTTTGTAGGTTTAGGAAACTACATAGAACTTTTTAGTGATGACGTATTCTGGACTGCTTTAAAGAATACACTGATCATTGTTTTTGTATCTGTTCCTGTAACCTGTGCTTTTTCCCTGTGGGTCGCAAACGGGATCAGCAAAATGGCTACTGTGGTTACTTCCGCATTTCGCTGTATCTTCTATATTCCGGTAGTTACCGGTTCCGTAGCAGTTACTATGGTATGGAAATGGATGTTTAACAATTACTACGGTATTTTTAATTATGTTGGAAATGCAACAGGCCTGATCCATAAAAATATCAACTGGCTGGGAGACAGCAAGTATGCTTTAGGCTGTATCATACTGATCCTGCTGACCACTTCTGTAGGACAGCCCATCGTTCTTTATGTTTCCGCACTGGATAATGTAGACAGATCCCTGGTGGAAGCTGCCCAGGTAGACGGAGCAACTGATTATCAGACTTTCTGGAAGATTAAATGGCCCCAGATGATGCCTACAACATTGTATATTCTGGTCATAACCACTATCAATTCTTTCCAGTGTTTCGCGCTGATCCAGCTGCTTACTTCTGGTGGTCCAAATAATTCTACGATGACCATTATGTACTATATCTATTACAACGCATTTAAACAGTATCGTTATGGTTACGGAAATGCCATGGGTGTGATACTGGCACTGATCATAGCTGTTTTATCTGCTGTGCAGTTTAAACTTGGTCAGGGAAAGGAGTAAGGAGGAAGCGATATGACAAAGAAAAACAGATCCGCATACAGCATCATATCTACTGTTTTGATCGCTGTGATCGCCTTTTTATTCATTTTCCCGCTGTACTGGATCATTACCGGTTCTTTTAAAACGAAAATGGATATCATGTCTGTCACACCGGTGTGGTGGCCTTCCAGTTGGGTTACAGATAACTATAAAACACTGATGAGCAAGCGAAGTGCTCCTTTATTTGAATTTTTCGGAGCAGTAGGACCTACCATCCCGGCGGCCTTCCGCTGGCTGTTAAACACTGTATTCATGGCAGTTGCGTCCATGATCCTCACTTGTATTACTTCCGCTATGGCAGGTTATGTTCTTGCAAAGAAGCGTTTTATTGGACGCGGACTTCTTTTTTCACTGATCGTCTGCGCCATGGCCCTTCCAAAACAGGTCATCCTAATCCCGCTGATCCGGGAAATGTCTTCTTTAAAACTGTATGATACGCTGGCAGCAGCCATTATCCCGATCGTAGGCTGGCCTTTTGGCGTGTTCCTTTTAAAACAGTTCAGTGAAGGCGTTCCAGGAGAGATGCTTGAGGCAGCTTGTGTAGATGGAGCAAATGAGATACGCACCTTTGTGGATATTGTGATCCCTATGATCAAACCGGGTATTGGAGCACTGGCTATCTTTACCTTTATTAATTCCTGGAATGATTACTTTATGCAGCTGATCATGCTTACAAGTAATTCAAGATTGACAATTTCTCTTGGTATTGCTACCATGCAGGCAGAGAACTCGACGGATTACGGTCTTTTGATGGCAGGTTCAGCACTGGCAGCGCTGCCGATCATTACTGTATTCCTTATTTTCCAGAAATATTTTACCAAGGGTATTACACTTGGAGCTGTAAAGGGATAAATGGGAATTGAAGCAACAGGAGAGAACGATATATGTTAAATGAAGTGTCTAATCGTATTACAGCAAAGTACAGTGAAATGACGAAAACAGAGAAAAAGATCGCAGACCGGCTTCTGGCTGAGAAGGGAGATCTGTACCTGACTTCAATCACAGAGTTTGCAGGAAGCTGTGGGGTGGCGGACAGCACAGTGTTCCGTTTTTGCAGGCTTTTGGGGTACAGCGGCTATAATGAATTTAAGCTGGCTTTGGCAAAAGACGAAGGAAGCGCCCGTCATATGCTGGGAAATGAAGCAGAAGAAGATATTTACAGTACTATTACACCGAAAGATACAGTGGCTGCTACAGGAAATAAACTGCGTGCTATGTACTGGGCGGCCATTAATCAGACGCTGGAACTGTTAGACGCAGAGGCTGTGATCCAGGCTGCAGATCTGTTGGAACAGTCGGACCGCATTTATTGTATGGGAGAAGGCGGAAGCATGGTCATGGCTATGGAAGCCTGGGTACGTTTTATGGTGGTAAGCAGCAAATTTATGGCTGTTGACAACAGCCACCTGCAGGCTATTACAGCAGCTCTCATGACAGAAAAAGATACGATCTGGTTTTTCTCTTATTCTGGTTCCACCAGGGAAATGGAAGACATCTTCACAACTGCAAAAGCCAGAGGGGCAAAGATCATCGTTGTTACCCGGTTTGCTAATTCTCCTGCCAGCCAGTACGCAGATGTGGTACTGGTGTGCGGATCCAATGAAAGGCCGCTCCAGTCTGGAACGGTTGTTGCAAAGATCGCCCAGCTGATGGTGATCGATATGGTATATCAGGAATTTATCAGAAGGAATTCTGAAAACATAGAAAAGAGCCGGGAGGCCAGTACAAAGGCGGTCTCCAAGTTCCTTTTATGATCGTGTTTATAAGGAAAGGACAGAGAAAATGAAAGATATTACAAAATATCAGGGTATTATCCCTGCATTTTATGCCTGCTATGATGATAATGGAAATGTAAGTCCGGAACGGGTAAAACTTCTTACAGAACACCTGATGAAAAAAGGGGTAAAAGGTGTGTATGTAGGTGGTTCTTCTGGTGAGTGTATTTATCACAGCAAAGAAGAAAGAAAAGCAATCTTAGAGGCGGTTATGGCAGTGGCAAAAGGAAAAATGACGGTGATCGCCCATGTGGCCTGCAACAATACAGCGGACAGCTGTGAACTGGCAGCTCACGCAGAAAGCCTGGGAGTAGATGCTATTGCTTCCATCCCGCCTATTTATTTCCATCTTCCAGAATATGCTATTGCCCAGTATTGGAATGATATTTCCGCAGCTGCGCCAAATACAGATTTTGTGATCTACAATATCCCCCAGCTTGCAGGTGTAGCGCTGACTATGCCGTTATTTCACGAAATGCTGAAAAATCCAAGAGTTGCCGCTGTAAAGAACAGTTCTATGCCGACTCAGGATATCCAGATGTTCAAAATGGATGGCGGAGAAGATTTTGTGGTATTTAATGGTCCGGATGAGCAGCTGGTATCTGGACTTGCTATTGGGGCAGATGGTGGTATCGGAGGAACTTACGGTGTGATGCCGGAGTTGTATTTAAAGATTTTTGATCTGTGTAAAAAAGGAGATTATGAGGCTGCAAGACCGATCCAGCATGCAGCAGATGCCATTATCTATGCAATGTGTTCCTGTAAGGGAAACATGTATGCAGTGATCAAGGAGATCCTTCGCCGCAGAGAAGGAATTGATATCGGTTCTGTGAGAAAACCACTGTTTGCACTGGTTCCAGAAGATATGGAACAGGTGGAAAAATGTGTGAAGATGATCGATGAAGCCATTGAGAAATACTGCGGCTGATACGGATCATATGAGGAAAAAGGGATTAAAATAAATAAACGCCCAGGGAAAGAGCCTATGAGATCTTCGCCCTGGGCGTTTTAAGGTCTAGTGCCTCGTTTACAAAATAACTAGCCTATTCGCTTGTCTGCAAATCCGATTGCACAGTTCAAAAAGCCTCAGCGTAGCCCGCTACGCCTGCGTTTTTTGAACTGCACACTCGAATCTGCATCCTGCGTGATTAGGCCAGTTATTTATGAAACGATGCACTAGTTTTCAATCTTTTAAAGTAAGTTGCAGTTTTTTTGCGTTCAGATCCTCAGTCCATCTTTGATCACGGCTATAAGCTCCAGATCTTTTCCTAAAAGGACAACATTGGCTTTTTTACCCTGTTCAAGGGAGCCGTATTCGTCATCGATCCTTAGGCTCTTTGCAGGATTGATGGTAGCGCAGGCAACAGCTGTTTCCAGCGGGATGTCCATTTTTTTAACAACCGTGCGCATACAGTCAGCCAGGTTGGTGGCAGAACCGGCGATGGCTCCGTCAGATACTAAGGTTGCCAGTTTTCCAACTACCTTTACATCCAGACCGCCTAAGGTATACTGTCCGTCAGGCATACCGGTGGCTCTCATACTGTCACTGATCAGGATCATACGGTCAGCTCCCATCATCTGGAAGGTAGCGCGTACGGTGGCCGGATGGATGTGGATGCCGTCACAGATGATCTCTGCCATTACATGTTTGCTGTCAAATACAGCACCTACAACACCGGGAGCGCGGTGGAGTATTTCCGGCATGGCATTGTATAAGTGGACGGCATGATTTGCACCTGCGTTAAAAGCAGTCATGGCTGTATCGTAATCCGCATTGGTATGTGCCAGGGAGATATCTACTTTATCCTTCATCTGCTGTATAAATTCCAGGGAATTTTCACTTTCTTCCGGTGCAATGCCTATGAATTTTACAAGGCCTTCTGAAGCCTCTAAAAAGCGTTTGCAAAGGTTTATGTCACATGGGAGTATATTTTTTTCATCCTGGGCGCCTTTTTTTACAGGGCTGATGAAAGGCCCTTCCATGTTGATGCCTACAAGGTCGGCTTTTTTATAGTCATGCTTTTCCTGTTTATATCGGGCTGCTGTTTTTAAAATATCCACCAGTTCTTCTGCCGGAAGTGTCATAGTAGCCGGGGCGATGGCAGTTACTCCCACAGAAGCCTCATATTCAGCGATCCGTTCCAGTGCTTCCATAGAATTGTCACAGAAATCATCCCCTTTGCATCCGTGAAAATGTAGGTCGATGAGGCCTGGAATGGCATAGGCACCATTGCCGTCAAGAATTTCTTTTCCGGTAAGATCCGGTTTGTTTTCATCTGTGTAGACAGCTTCGATCCGGTCCTGCTCCAGGATCAGGCCGCCTTTTACAAATTTCTGCTCTGGTGTATAAACTTTTACATTATCAATGATCATTTTAAAGATCCCTCCAATTCTTACTTTTTTCCCCTTCCAGTGCCCGAAGAGTACTGTCATGCATGCCTTCCCGCATATGTTTGTTTTGCTCTGCGTAGCAGGCATAGATAATATCTAGTATAACCAGGATGGGAAACTGAGGAGAGATGAGATTCCCATGATTTAAGTGTTTCAAAGATGGCAGAAGTACAACTTCTGTACAGTAACTGTCAAAATCGGTCCCGTTGCTGGCAGTAAATAAAACCGTTTTAGCGCCTTTTTTATGTGCTTCTTCCAAAAGATATAGAACTTCTTTCCGTCCGGCGCTTAAACTGAAACCAAAGACCAGACTGTTTTTATTTTGGAAGACAGAGGACATTCGTATCATATCCGGGTCCGTCAGGGAATCTACATCTGCACCAATGCGCATAAAGCGCAGTTCAAATTCTTTAGAGGCAAAGCCGGAACTTCCACAGCCGCAGACAAGTATTTTTCCAGCTTTGTTTAAATAACCTGCGATCCTGTTTATCTGAGACTCATTTACCAGATTGTAAGTCTTATTTAAAAGCTCCTGATATGTGTTTAGTACCATACGGGTATTGCTTGTTATGTTTTCCTTTTTTTCTATAAAAGTTTCCTCATATTGGTATATGAATTCTCTGTATCCGTGATAGCCTAGTTTCTTGGCAAAACGGGATAAAGTAGGTTTTGAAGTATATAGGAGTTTTGCAATATTCTCGCTGGAAAAATCTATTTTATCCTGATTGTGTATGAAAAAATCGGCAATATTTTTTTCGGCAGTGGTCAGTTTATTGTAATTGGATTCAATTATGGGGATCACGGATCTTACATAATATTCCATAGGTTCAGTCCTGCTCCTTTTGATGTATACCGCAGAAATGATAAAATGCCCCCAGCATTCCTGCATCATTTTGATGCTTTGCAAAGGTGATCGTTGTATGCTCTTCAATACCGGATACCAGATATTTCTTCACGGAGCGGCAGATCTTTTCTTTCAGATAATCTTCCTGTGCCATGATGCCTCCTCCAAGGACAACTACCTGTGGATTGATCACATAGCAGATATTAGAGATCCCTTTTCCCAGTACGTCCACCATTTCATCAATGGCCTGTATGCAGACGGAATCTCCTTTTTTTGCTTCTTCAAAGATGCGGTAGCCATTCCATTCCTCTTCAATGGCCTCTTTTTTCGCAGCTACTTTTTTGGTCAGAATACTGGCTGCGCCCAGTGTTTGGAAATCGCTGCCGTCCATATGCATGTATCCCACTTCACAGGCACTGTTGCTGAAACCATGAAATACTTTTCCATCTAGCAGGATGCAGCCACCGATGCCGGTTCCAATGGTCAGCATAAGAGCGACTTTACTGCCTTTTGCAGCTCCGGACCGGCATTCTGCAAGACCTGCGCAGTTTACATCATTTTCCACTTCGCAGGGGAGATGGAACTTTTTTTCCAGAGTTTTTTTAAACTGCGTGCCTGTAAAATTAGGAATCAGAGGTGCTGAATAGAAAATAGCCCCTTCTTTGATGTCTACCATGCCTGCTGTGGAAATACAGATGCCCACGATAGGATCATCTGTTTTTGACAGCAGGTTTTGGGTGATCTGGATCACTTTTTCCAGGATCCCGGGGCCGCCTTTCCAGGCTTCTGTTTTCATGGAATCCCGGAAAAGAATAGATGCGTCTTCGCTGATGATTCCGTATTTGATTGCAGTGCCGCCAATATCAATGGCTATATATTTTTTCATTAACGCTCCATTTCTTCTACAAATGATTTTGTGATCAGCTGTGGCCTTGTGATAATAGATCCTACGACTACGCTGTATGCGCCCAGTTCGATCACACGTCTGGCTTTCTGGGGGGTATTAATATTTCCTTCTGCGATCACTTTATTTTTTACATTGGAAATGATCGTTCTTAAGATCTCAAAATCGTTGGCTTCAATCTTATCATTTTTACTTTGGGGAGTATATCCTACCATGGTAGTTCCAATAAAATCAAATCCAAGTTCATCTGCATGGATCGCTTCTTCGATGGTAGAACAGTCTGCCATGAAAAGCTGGTCAGGGTATTTGGCTTTTACTTCTTTAAAAAATTCATCCAGGCTCTTATTTCCGGGCCGTTTGGAGATTGTGGCGTCCATTGCGATGATCTCTGGTTTTACTTCCATCAGTTCTTCGATCTCTTTCATGGTAGGCGTAATATAAATATCGCTGTCATCATAATCCCTTTTTACAATGCCGATAATGGGAAGATCCACCTGTGACTGGATCTCTTTGATATCTTCTTTGGTATTTGCCCGGATTCCCATGGCTCCGCCCTGTTTTGCAGCCAGAGCCATTCTTCCCATAATAAAAGAAGAGTGCAGTGGTTCATGTGGCAGTGCCTGACAGGATACGATCAGTTTTCCCTTTAAAGCTGCTATTTTTTGGTTCATTTTCCCCTCCAAATTGTATTAATAATATTGCGTTTATATAGATACCTTTAGTGTACAGGTAAATAAAATCTTTTTCAATGCATGATGTATAAAATGAAACTAATTTCACGATTTTGGGCATTTTTCCTATTTTCACTTTTTATTTTTCGCGAAAAATCGGCTTTTTAGAAAGAGATGAAACTGATTTCATGATCAACTGCAGCTATTGAAAATCATTTTAAATTGGTTATACTAGGGGACAGAAAAAGAAGGGGGATATACATATGATCATTTACAAAGCTAAAGATTATCAGGATATGAGCAGGAAAGCTGCAAATATTATTTCTGCCCAGATCATTATGAAACCAGACTGCGTATTAGGGCTTGCAACGGGGTCTTCACCCGTAGGAACATATAAACAGCTGATTGAATGGTATGAAAAGGGAGATCTGGATTTTTCAAAAGTTACTACCATCAATCTGGATGAATATAAGGGACTTGCGCCGGATAATGATCAGAGCTACCGCTATTTTATGGATACAAATCTGTTTGATCATGTAAATATCAGAAAAGCACATACTTTTGTGCCGGATGGCATGGAACCGGATCCGGAAAAAGCGTGTGCTGCATACAATGAGATCATTCGTAAACAGGGTGGGATCGATCTGCAGCTTTTAGGCCTTGGAAGGAATGGTCATATAGGTTTTAATGAGCCTGGTGCGGCTTTTGAAAAAGAAACACATTGCGTAGATCTGACGGAAAGTACCATTGAAGCAAATAAACGTTTCTTTGGATCAGAAGATCAGGTTCCAAGACAGGCTTATACTATGGGGATAAAAAACATTATGCAGGCAAAAAAGATCCTGGTGATCGCCAGTGGAGAGGAAAAGGCAGAAGCATTGAGAAAAGCGCTTTATGGACCAATCACACCAGCGGTTCCTGCGTCTATTTTGCAGCTGCATAATGATGTAACAGTGATCGCAGATGAACCTGCTTTATGTTTGATCCCTGGGTAATGTAACGAATTTTGTGTAAACCTCATGAATTGATGAAAAAATCTCAGATTTATTGAACTGAATTTAAAATGTATGTGGGCTGGATAGCATTTGGGGCTATTCAGCCCTTGTCTATCTATTAGCACTGATCTTCTGGTTGTATACGATCTCCAAAATAGATACATAACTGATCCAGGGTAAGTCCCCAATCCCAGCCTTTTCCAGTTCATCCAGGGCTGCAAGGGCCAGATCCTCTGTATCTGCCTTATATACAGGTTTCAGATCCGCCATAAACGGCTTCAGATCCTTATAAGAGATAAATTTCTTAGAGTAACGGATCTGGTGTACAATGCAGCGCTGGATCTCTGTTTGTGGAAATACAGCATGGATCGCATCTCCAAAGCCTGTCAGGCCGTCAACAGAAACGATCATGATATCTTCGACTCCACGGTTCTTTATCTCATTAAGGATAGATAACCAGTATTTTGCAATATAACATAATTATTCAGGAAGCTTACCTTCAATAAAGTGGAGAAAGGATTCTGAAGCCGGGGAAATATTCTTTCCATAAGCCAGTCCGATGTTCATGGTCTGGGCTGGTTCAAGGGGCAGATGCACCACCCGGTCCTGCCACAGAGAACTGTTGACCTGGTTATTGATACCAATGCCAAGACCTGCTTCTACCATGGAATAGGTTGCGTTAATGTCCATTGTGGAAAACTGGGTGTTGGGAGTAATATGGCAGCGGGAGAAAATGCGGGCATTATCCACGTCCTGTCCAGGATAAGTCTGGATGTAGGACTCTACAGCAAAGGCTTCCATGGGAACGGACCTTTCCTTTGCCAGTGGGTGCCCAGGCGGGATAAGAGCTACCATGGGATCATTTCGCAGTAAGATCCAGTTGTGGTCGCCTTCCCGTTCACTGATGAGGCAGAAATCCGCCTGGTGAAGGGAAATCATCTGCTGAAGTTCTGAGCTGGTACCATTTACAATACGAAACTGGATGCCTGGATGCAGGTCGTGAAAGGCAGCGGACATCTTCGTGATCCACCGGTAGTAGTAGCTGTAGGCAGTGCCGATAATGATCGTTCCACATTCTGCGCCATGGATGCGGGCTGCTGTCTGGGAAAGACAGTGTCCGGAATAAACGAAATTACGCACAGAAGGGAGAAACATCTTACATTCGTTAGTGGGAGTGACTCCGTTTTTTCCGCGGTAAAGGAGAGAAAAGCCAAGCTCATTTTCCAAAGAAGCCATCATACGGCTGATCGCTGAAGGGGTATATCCAAGCCGCCCGGCGGCCGCCGAAAGACTGCCGCAGTCGATTACTGTAAGAAGAGTTTCGAAACGTTCCAGATCCATAGATTTACCTTTCTTTCTTAATTTGTAAAATGCTATCTTTGCGAAAACGGCAAAGATATAGTGAAAAACTTTTGCTTTTTTCAAGTATAAAACAGAGCTATACTGCTGTCAACAAATGAAAACAGGAAGAAAAAGGAGAAAGAGAAAGATCCAGAATGAAAAAGCTACAGAATACAACAGAAGGAAATATCAATGCACATTTAATAAAACTGGCAGTACCGCTGATCTGCGGCAATATCCTACAGCAGTTTTACAATACAGTGGATGCTCTGGTGGTAGGACGCTTTGCCGGAAAAGAAGAATTTGCAGCTATTGGGATCGCCGGGACGGTGATGAATTTATTTTTGTTTGCCATTGTAGGTGCGTGCACAGGCGTTTCTGTGCTTTTTGCAAGATATTATGGAGCAGGAGATAAGAGAGGATTTCGCAGAGAGCATTTTACTGCGCTGACCATGGGGCTTTTGGGAAGCGTAGTACTGGGATTTTTGGGAATAATTGGAAAAAATATGATCTTACAGCTGATCCAGACTCCAACTGTACTTTTGCAATATGGTGCGGATTATTTGAAGTGGATCTTTTTAAGCCTTCCTGCGGCTTTCCTCTATAACCTGTATGCGTCTGTTCTCCGTTCTGCGGGAGATGTAAAAGCAGCGCTTTTTATACTGGCAGCAGCTGTCTGCACCAATCTGGGGCTGGATCTCTGGTTTGTAGCCGGTCTGCATCTGGGAATACAGGGAGCAGCTGTGGCTACTGCACTGACACAGCTGGTATCAGCGGTACTGTGCATTGGTTATATTTTTATTGCGCACAGGGAATTTTTGTTTCACAAAGAAGATTGTCGTTTTCGCAGAAATGAATTTCAGATGACCTTTCATTTTGCCGCAGTTACAGCTCTTCATCAGTCTGGACTGTACATCGGAAAAATGCTGGTCCAGGGAGCAGTCAATACAGCAGGCACCGATGTGATCTCTGCCTACACAGCTGCCACCAGGATCGAAGGTTTTGCCAATTCCTTTGGAGACAGCGGTTCGGCTGCCACCTCCATTGTGACAGCGCAGAATTTTGGAGCCGGAAAAAAAGAGAGAGTAAGAGAAACATTCTGGAAAAGTCTGCGGTTATTAGCTGTATTTGGGATCCTTTGCGCCGGGATCTTATTCTTTACAGCACAGACCACCATGGGATTTATGATCGGAAATAAAACAGACGGCGCCTTTTTGGCAGCCGCCGGATATTTAAAGATCGTTGCATTATTCTATGTGTTCTGTTTTACGGGAAATACCTTTGCAGGCTATTTTGATGGGATCGGCAAAGTAAATATCCCCTTTATAGGGGCCGTGGGACATATTACTCTGCGTGTGATCCTGTCATGGATATTTGTAAGCCGTTTTCAGTTAAATGCAGTAGCCGTGGCTACGGGCATTGGATGGGTATTGGTGAATCTGTTCTGGAGCGGGTGCTATTTTAGAGCTAAACAATGGTAAATGAAACAGAAACGTGGTAAACTTATTTTAATGGTCAATGGTCTGGTATAAGGTCTGACAAATTTCAGGAAATACATGGAGAAAAAAATAAAATGGAAATTAAAGAATGGACTTACGAAGAATATCCTTCATTTGAGGAATACGTAGAAGGTGCAGTAAGGATCCCCACAACAGGAGATGAAAAAGGAACCTATATATTTTCCAATGTTGAATATGCCAACATGAATGGGGTGCCGCTGCATTTACAGATCATTACACCACTGTGGCGCAATATGAAAAAGGAAGAAGAAAAGTATCCATGTCTTGTGTATGTTCAGGGATCAGCCTGGATGAAGCAGAATATTAATGCAAAATTAGGCCTGCTTGCAAGACTTGCTGAAAAAGGATATGTGATCGCAGTTGTGGAATATAGAAATTCAGAGATAGCTTCCTTTCCGGCCGTTGCAGTAGATACAAGAAATGCGATCCGCTTTATGAAACTCCATGGTGCAGAATATATGGTTGATACGGAGAAAATGTTTGTAGGCGGAGACTCATCCGGTGCCCATGCGGCAATGTTTTCACAGCTTATCCAGGATGACGGACAGAACACAGATCTTTATCCAGGTGTCAATGCTGATGTAAAAGGTATTTTATCATTTTATGGAGCTAACAGTGTTATGCTGGAAGACGGAATGCCAAGCACTCTGTCCCATCATCTTCCAGAAAGTCCGGAAGGAATGCAGATGGGCGGCGTCAATTTACGGGAGCATCCGGAGTTATGCCGGAAAATGTCTGTAGAGTGCAACATAGACAAGGATACGAAACTGCCGCCCGTCTTAATGTTCCATGGAACAAAAGACAGGACGATCAATCCAAAAGTAAGTGTTGAGGTATACAACCGATTAAAACAGTGCGGGAAAGATGTAAAACTTTATTTTCTGGAAGGCGCAGACCATGGTGGAAGCGAGTTTTGGACTGAAGAGGTTCAGGAGATTGTTATAGGCTTTTTTGAGGAAGTGTTAGGAAAATAATGAAAGCAGTTAGAGAGAAAATAGCCGCCGCAAGATCATCTGTTTTTTGATGACCTTGCAGCAGCCGTTTTGCTTTTTATTTAGATCGAGTCTTCGTAGTCTTTTAACTGTTCATGCCAGTTATCCTTGTCTTTTTCTGTTATCTGCCGTATTACATGATAGGGGTTTACACCAGCTATTTTATTAGAAATGGCAAAAGATAAAATGGTTTTAACAATAGATTTTCTTCTTTTCCTATATCTTTCTGTGATATTAAATGATGTTGGGGTCAAAAGCCCCACTATAGTACCTTGAAAAGTTCATATATTTTG
>CAVIPV010000073.1:0-9479 GCA_963644495.1 Prevotella sp.
CTTTTTGATTGCTTATACAGAAAAAATAGTAACTTTTAATTCAATATGGGAATTCCCCGTTCTGCCAGATGAATCACTGACAAAACGGGGAACTTTTTATCTTAAAAGCGAAATCCCTGTTCTCCAACCAGTTCTTTCATCACATCATCTACTTTTTCGATCTTTTCAGCTCTGTAAGCATTGCTGCCGCAGAAAAGAAGGGCATGATCTTCGTCCCCTTCGGCTGCGTTTACCAACGCCTGTGTGATGCAGTAAGGAATGGTCCTGATGTCGCAGTGTTCCAGGCACTGGAAACAGGTTTTAATGGCTGGACGGATGCCTTCTTTGATCTGCTTTAAGAAAGGATTTAAAATGGCACGTCCCGGCATTCCTACTGGGCTCTGGGTAATGACGATATCTTCTTTTTTTGCGTTGATGTAGGCCTGCTTGTAGGCATCTGGTGCGTCACATTCCTCTGTGGTGACGAAACGGGTTGCTACCTGCACGCCTTCTGCTCCCAGTTCAAACTGGTGCTTTACATCTTCATGGGTATAAATACCCCCGGCAGTTACTACAGGGATATGTTTCTGGTACTTTTCTTCGTAAGTCTTTACCACTTCCATAATGGAGCGGACTTCTTTATCATAAGCTTCCTGATCGTAGGTCTCCGGCACATTTTTTGTATCTGCGCCGTACTCTGTCAGCTCTTCCCTGGAAAATCCCAGATGTCCGCCTGCCAGTGGTCCTTCTACTACTACAAAATCCGGGACCTGCTTATATTTTCTGTCCCAAAGTCTGCAGATGACCTGCGCGGACTTTGCAGAAGATACGATAGGAGCCAGTTTTACTTTCTTTACTGCCTGTTTGCAGATCTCTCCGCAGGCTTCTTTTGCCTCTGCAAGTTCCGCTTTCATCTCCTCATATGCAGCCTGTGCATACTCTGGAAGACGGACTGGAAGACCTGCGCCGGATACAATGGCATCAGCACCGGATTTAATGGCTTCCTTGACCCACAGGTCATAGTGTTTGGTGGCTACCATGATATTAAAACCGATAGCGCCCTTTGGGGCGATCTCTCTGGCTTTCTGCATCTCCCGTCTGATAGCACGAAGATTGGCTTCTACAAAGTTGGTTTTAAAATCAGGTTCCCTGAAACCGATCTGTGCTGTGGAGATCAGCCCCATACCGCCGGAAGCTGCTACAGCTCCCGCCAGTTTATGAAGGCTGATACCTACGCCCATACCACCCTGGATCACCGGCCGTTTTAACACCAGATCTCCTATTTTTAAAGCTTTGATCCCACTCATTAATTACAGTCTCCTAAATCTTTCGTATCTGTGCTCTGCCAGTTCTTCTCCTGACAGCTTCAGATATTCTTTGAAAAATCCGATCATAGACCGGTCCATATAACCTGCGATGCGGTACAGTGTATCTGTATTTGCCGGTTCTTCCTCCGGTATGATCCGCTCGATCAGTCCCAGTTCCTTTAAGTCAGCCGCAGTTACTTTCATCACTCTGGCTGCTTCCGGTGCTTTTTTGCTGTCCTTATAAAGGATAGAAGCAAAGCCTTCCGGTGATAAAATAGAATAAATGGCATTTTCCATCATCCATACTTCATTTGCTACTGCCATAGCCAGCGCACCGCCGCTTCCGCCTTCGCCGATCACAATAGAAAGCACCGGAACCTTTAAGGAAGACATTTCAAACAGATTCTTCGCAATAGCTTCTCCCTGGCCTCTTTCCTCTGCTTCCAGGCCGCAGAAGGCACCTGGGGTGTCTACAAAGCAGATGATCGGGCGTCCAAAAGTCTCCGCCTGTTTCATTAAGCGAAGCGCCTTGCGGTAACCGTCTGGAGACGGCATGCCGAAGTTACGGCGGATGTTGTCTTTGGTGTTCTTGCCCTTCTGCTGTCCAATGACTGTCACCGGCATACCGTGGAACATGGCAATACCGCCAACAATAGCTCCGTCATCTTTAAAGCAGCGGTCTCCGTGAAATTCCATAAATTCATCGAAAACAGCGTTGATATAGTCAAGAGCGGTTGGTCTGTCTGCCTTTCTGGAAAGAAGAACTGTGTCCCAGGCGCTCTTTTCTGCTGTTTCCTGAGACTGTGTTGCTGCCGGAGTATTTTTCACTTCTGTTATATCTGCCTTTGCTGCATCTGCATCCACAGCCATATCATGCTTTCTGTGCATGAAAAGGATCCGTCCGATCACATGCTTCTGATCCTGACGTGGAACGATCATATCTACAAATCCATGTTCTAACAGAAATTCTGCTCTCTGGAAGCCTTCCGGCAGCTTCTGTCCAATAGTCTGTTCAATGACTCTTGGGCCTGCAAAGCCGATCAATGCCCCTGGTTCTGCGATGATGATATCGCCTAACATTGCAAAACTTGCTGTCACACCGCCGGTTGTCGGGTCTGTGAGAACGCTGATAAACAGCTGTCCTGCTTCATGGTGACGTTTTAAGGCTGCGGAAGTCTTTGCCATCTGCATCAGGGAAACAATGCCTTCCTGCATTCTGGCGCCGCCGGAGCAGGCAAACAGAATGACCGGAAGTTTCTCTTTGGTAGCACGTTCTACCGCCTCAGTGATCTTCTCACCAACTACATGGCCCATACTGCTCATAATAAAGCGGGCATCGCAGACGCCTACAACAGCAGGATTTCCGTCGATCTTTGCCTTTCCAATAACAATGGCTTCATTCAGATTTGTTTTTTCTCTGGCTGCCTCTACCTTTTTTTCATAATTCGGGAAGTCTAAAGGATTGGAAAATGGCATTTCTTTGTTCCATTCCTCAAAGGTTCCCACATCCGTAAGCATTTCGATCCTGCGGTAAGCATGAACACGGAAGTAGCCGCCGCACTTGGGGCATACATAGTAATTGTTCTTTACGTCTTCCACATAGATCGGCTGTCCGCATTTATTACATTTGCGCCATAAGCCTTCCGGGATAGAAGGTTCTTCTGTCTCCTGGCTTACCGGTCTGTATTTGGTATCTATTTTTGTATACGTTTTTCTGAACATGTTGCGCAGCATACGACAACTTCCTTTCTGCATTATCCTTATCCAGGATCATAAATATCGGTCCGCGACCTGGTCGCGGAGAAAATTTCCAGATCAAGATTTTTAAATTTACTTTACGTAGTCCGGGAAATACTTCTCAATAAATCCGGTATCTGTATCACCCTTCTGAAAAGCCTCATTTTCCAGGATCTCATACTGAAAATCAATATTTGTTTCAATGCCTTCTATGATGACCTCACCTAAGGCGCTGCGCATTTTCGCAATGGCAGAAGCCCGGTCTTTATCGTAAACGATCAGCTTCATGAGCATAGAGTCATAGTTGGCAGGTACTTTATAATCATTGTAAATATGTGTATCCACACGGACGCCATTTCCACCTGGGATGTGTACGTTAGTGATGCGGCCCGGACATGGCATAAAATGCTTTTTCGGATTTTCCGCATTAATACGGCATTCAATGGCATGTCCCTTGATCTGGATGTCTTCCTGGGACACGCTTAAGGGTTCTCCTGCAGCAACACGGATCTGCTCTTTGATCAGGTCGATGCCGGAAACCATTTCTGTTACAGGATGTTCTACCTGGATACGGGTGTTCATTTCCATAAAATAGAAATTTTTATCTTTATCTAATAAAAACTCAATGGTCCCTGCGTTTTCGTAATTCACAGCTTTGGCTGCCTTTACAGCAACTTCACCCATTTTTTTACGAAGTTCCGGGGAAATGACCTCACATGGGGACTCTTCCATCACCTTCTGGTGACGGCGCTGGATCGAGCAGTCACGCTCTCCTAAATGAACAACATGACCAAACTTGTCACCCATGATCTGAAATTCCACATGACGCGGTTTTTCAATATATTTTTCAATATACATGGTGTCATCGGAAAATCCCTTTACAGACTCTAACTGAGCTGCATTAAAATGCTCTGTAAAGTCCTCTTCGCTTCTGGAAATACGCATTCCCTTTCCGCCGCCGCCGGAAGAAGCCTTGATCATGACTGGAAAACCAATCTCTTTTGCCATAGCAAGTCCGTCTTCTGCTGTATATACAGGCTCCTTGCTTCCCGGAACAACCGGAACACCGGCCTGCATCATGGTATTTCGCGCTTCTGACTTATTTCCCATGCGGTTGATGATCTCAGCAGACGGTCCGATAAAAGTAATGTTACACTGCTGGCAAAGCTTTGCAAAACGGGCATTTTCAGATAAAAATCCAAATCCCGGATGAATGGCGTCTGCCTTCATTGCAACGGTTGCGGAGAGAATACGCTCCATATTCAGATAACTCTGGCTGGAAGGAGCCGGTCCGATACAGATGGCTTCATCTGCCAGAAGGGTGTGAAGACAGTCTTTATCAGCCTCAGAGTAAACTGCAACGGTACGGATGCCCATTTCCCTGCAGGCTCTGATGATACGGACTGCGATCTCACCTCTGTTTGCGATCAATATCTTATTAAACATTTTACATCTCCTATAGACCAGTATTATCCGATCATAAAGGTCAGTTCGCCAACAACTGCGATCTTGCCGTCTACAGTAGCAGTTGCCTTTCCTACGCCAACTGGTCCTTTCTGCTTGATGATCTCACATTCCAGTCTTAAACGGTCTCCCGGAACGACTTTGTGTTTGAATTTTACGTTATTTAAGCCGCCGAAATATGCTGTCTTTCCCTTAAAATTCTCCTGGGAAAGGATTGCTACAGCGCCGGTCTGAGCCAGTGCTTCTACGATGAGAACGCCTGGCATAACAGGTTCCTGTGGGAAATGGCCTCCGAAATATGGCTCATCATAAGTAACAGATTTATAGCCAACTGCCTTTACGCCTGGCTCTAATTCTTCAATACAGTCTACCAGGAGAAATGGATGTCTGTGCGGAATGATCTCCTGGATTTCTTTAATACCCATTAACATGGTTGTTGTCCTCCTGGTTCTATTACTTGATGCGGAATAATGGCTGGCCGTACTCTACTACTTCCTCGTTGTTTACAAGGATCGCTTCAATGACGCCGTCATATTCGCTTTCGATCTCGTTCATCAGCTTCATAGCTTCGATAATGCCAAGTACCTGTCCTTTTTTCACAGTATCCCCTTCTTTTACGAAACTTTCTGCATCCGGGGAAGCGGAGCTGTAGAAGGTTCCTACTAATGGAGAGGTAATCACCTTATCAGAAGCAATATCATGGTTTTCTGCTGCTTCTGGTGCAGCTGCAGGTGCTTCTGCGCTTACTCCTGCGGAAGCTGCGGTGAGTACAGGTGTTGTTGGAGCCGGAACTGCTGCTACAGCGCCAGGTGCGCCAACTGTGATGATCTTAGCTTCTTCTTTCTCTTTTTTCAGGGAAATGTGCATATCGCCCTGGTCCAGTTTGAAGCTGGTCAGCTTTGAATCAGATACAGCCTGAACCAGTGTCAGGATTTCATCTATATTCATGTTCACGTTCTCCTTCCTTATGCTGTGAATTTCTTCACGATCAGGCTGGCATTGTGTCCGCCAAAGCCTAAAGAATTGCTGATAGCATAATTTACATCCATAGATACACCTTCATGCATGGTGTAATCCAGATCACAGCCTTCGCCTGGGTTTTCCAGACCTACTGTTGGATGTACATAGCCGTCTTCAATGCTCTTTACGCAGGTAATGAACTCTACGCCGCCTGCTGCACCTAATAAGTGGCCGATCATGGACTTGGTGGAGTTGATCTTTACCTTGCCTGCATATTCGCCTAAAGCCAGTTTAATGGCCTTTGTCTCAAATAAGTCATTGTGGTGGGTGCTGGTTCCATGAGCATTGATATAATCAAGCTGCTCTGGTGCGATACCTGCATCCTTCATGGCAAATTCCATTGCCTTTGCAGCGCCGCTTCCGTCCTCTGCAGGGGAAGTAATGTGGTATGCGTCACAGGTTGCGCCGTATCCAACTACTTCTGCCAGGATCTTAGCACCTCTTGCCTGTGCATGCTCTAAGGACTCTAATACAACGATGCCAGCGCCTTCGCCCATAACGAAACCATTTCTGTCCCGGTCAAATGGGATAGATGCTTTCTTTACGTCGTCTGTGGTGTTTAATGCTGTTAAAGAGGTAAATCCTGCTACACCAATAGGAGTAATGCTTGCTTCTGTACCGCCAGCTACCATTACGTCTGCTTCGCCGTGCTGAATGGAACGGAATGCTTCACCGATAGAATGTGTACCGGTCGCGCATGCAGTTACTACGTTAATGCATTTTCCTTTAAGACCAAACTGAATGGAAACATTTCCTGCTGCCATGTTGCTGATCATTAAAGGTACTAATAATGGCTCTACTCTGCCAGGTCCTTTTTCTAACAGCCTCTTTTCGTTGCGCTCTAAAGCCTGTAAGGAACCGATACCGGAACCTACACTTACGCCAACACGGAATGGATCTTCCTTTTCCATGTCAATGCCGGAGTTTTCCAGTGCTTCCTTTGCTGCTGCTACTGCGAACTGGCAGAATGGCTCCATACGGCGCGCCGCCTTTGGGTCCATGTACTGTTTTGGATCAAAATCCTTTACTTCTGCAGCCAGTTTGCATTTAAAATCTGCTGTATCAAAATAGGTGATCGGTGCGATACCTACTGTATTTGACTTGATCGCAAACCAAAAGCTTTCTACATCATTACCAACTGGGGTAATAGCGCCCATACCTGTTACCACTACTCTATTCATATGTTTGACTCCTGTTCTATTCTTGCTTGCCTGAATGGCGTATAGAAAAACAGCTTTTGCTGTTTTTCTACATGGCCATGCCTCCATCAACAGATATTACCTGACCAGTAATATAACGTGCTTCCTCAGATGCTAAAAACGCAACTGCATTTGCGATATCCTCTGTCTCGCCAAAAGCCTTCATAGGAATGTTTTCCATGATTGCCTTCTTGATATCTTCCTTTAATACATCGGTCATTTCTGTCTTGATAAATCCCGGTGCAACTGCATTTACGGTGATGCCGCGGCTTGCCAGCTCTTTTGCTGCGCTCTTGGTCAGTCCGATGACGCCAGCCTTCGCTGCGCAGTAATTTGCCTGTCCTGCATTTCCTAATACGCCGGATACAGAAGAGATATTGATGATGCGTCCGCTCTTCTGCTTTAACATCTGTCTTGCAATGTGACGGGTGCAGTTAAATACGCCCTTTAAGTTGGTCTGGATCACTGCGTCAAAGTCTTCCTCAGACATCTTCATTAACAGGTTGTCTCTTGTGATACCTGCGTTATTTACCAGGATATCCAGACGTCCATGCTCTTTTACCACTGCATCTAACATTTCCTTGCAGCTTTCAAAATCGGAAACATTGCACTGAACTGCCTGAGCGTTTCCTCCAGCTGCCTGGATTTCTTTTACTACTTCCTCTGCCTTTGCAGCAGAACCATTATAATTTACGATCACAAATGCGCCTTTTGCTGCTAATGTTTTAGCGATCTGGCGTCCAATTCCGCGGCTTGCGCCTGTAACCAGTGCAATCTTTCCTTCCAGCATGTTTATTCTCCTTTTTATGCTTCTTTATGCCTCTTTTAAAGCGTCTACTACTTTTTCTATATCTTCTAACTTCTCAACGTTTAATGTTTTTACGCTGCGGTCGATCTTTCTCATAAAACCAGCCAGTGTCTTTCCCGGTCCGATCTCAATGAAGGTATCTACGCCGTCTGCCAGCATGGTTTCCACGCACTGCTGCCATTTTACGGAAGAAGAAACCTGCTTTACTAAAAGGTCTTTTACAGGTTCTGCTTCTGTTACATACTGAGCGGTCACATTGGCTGCATATGGGATGACCGGCTTGTGGATCTCTACATTTTCAAGAACCTTTCCCAGCTTCTCACCGGCGCCAACTAACATTCCGGAGTGGAACGGGCCACTTACATTTAACATAATGGTACGTTTTGCGCCTGCTGCTTTTAACTTCTCGCAGGCTTCTTCTACAGCTGCTTTCTTACCGGAAATAACGATCTGTCCCGGGCAGTTGTAATTTGCGATCCAAACGCCGTCTATGTCAGCGGTCACTTTTTCGATCACTGCTGCATCCAGTGCCAGGATAGCTGCCATAGCGCCTTCTCCTGCGGGAACCTCTTCCTGCATGAAAATGCCTCTCTGACGGACAGTTGTAATAGCGTCTTCTTCGCTCATAACGCCAGCTGCTGCCAGCGCGCAGTACTCACCAAGGCTTAAACCTGCTGCAACGTCTGGTTTTACGCCATTTTCTTCTAAAACCTTCATCATGGCAATGCTGGTGGTGACCATAGCTGCCTGTGTGTATTCTGTAATGTCCAGTCTGTCATTTGGCTCAAAGCAAAGCTCTGGAACAGAGAAGCCTAAAAGCTCAGTTGCCTTGTCAAATACCTTGCGGCCTGTTTCTGTCTGCTCATAAAAATCTTTTCCCATGCCGCAGGTCTGTGCGCCCTGACCTGGGAAGATAAATGCGATCTTACTCATTTTCATTACTCCCTACCTAAAAGCTTGCTTGCCTGGGTCATCATTTCTTCGATCATTTCCTTACAGGTCTGCTCCTTGGAAATAAGACCTGCAATCTGACCAGCCATAACGGTTCCGTTCTTTACATCGCCTTCCTGAACTGCCTTGCGAAGAGTTCCTAAAGTCAGGTATTCCAGCTCCTCAAAGGACTTTCCTTCCTGCTCTAATTTGATGTATTCTCTGGTCATCTGGTTTCTCAGACAGCGTACCGGATGTCCATGGGTTCTTCCTGTTACAGTAGAGTCGATATCTTTTGCCTTGATGATACGCTCTTTGTAGTTTTCATGTACAATAGACTCTTTGGAAACAACGAAACGGGTTCCGATCTGAACAGCCTCTGCGCCTAACATAAATGCAGCTGCAATGCCTCTTCCGTCACCGATACCGCCTGCTGCGATCACAGGGATAGATACAGCATCAACAACCTGTGGTACTAAAGTCATAGTGGTCTCTTCACCAATGTGTCCGCCGGACTCCATTCCTTCTGCAACAACAGCGTCAGCGCCATATTTTTCCATACGGCGTGCCAGAGCAACAGATGCAACAACAGGAATGACTTTAACGCCTGCGGCCTTCCACATTTCCATATATTTTTCAGGGTTTCCGGCACCTGTGGTAACTACCTTAATGCCTTCTTCTACAACTACTTTTGCTACGTCATCTGCATGTGGGCTTAACAGCATAACATTGACACCAAAAGGCTTATTGGTCAGTTCTCTTGCCTTTCTGATCTCTTCCCGGACTACTTCGCCAGGAGCGTTTGCACCGCCGATCAGTCCCAGACCGCCTGCCTCAGATACGGCTGCTGCCAGGTTGTGCTCTGCCACCCATGCCATTCCTCCCTGAATGATGGGATATTCGATTCCTAACATTTCTGTGATTCTTGTTTTCATTCTTTCCTCCAAAATTCCGGGATTTTCCCGCAGTCTTGTAGAAACAGCGTGCTTCCATAGTAAGCACGCCGTCCCCCTGTTGCTATTGCATTGATCTGCT
>CAVIPV010000073.1:9529-11432 GCA_963644495.1 Prevotella sp.
CTACTTATAATTAAGCCTCAACGCCTTTGTTCTTTAAGTAGTTCATAACATCGCCTACAGTTGCCAGGTTCTCTAAGTCTTCTGCAGGGATCTCTACGGAATACTCATCCTCTAAAGCCATAACCAGCTCGAACAGATCCAGGGAGTCTGCTCCTAAATCTTCCTTAAAAGAGGAAGCCTCTGTGATGCTGTCTGCATCTACGCTTAACTGATCTGCAATAAGTTCTTTCATCTTCTCTAACATAATATTGTTCTCCTTTTTCTAATTCATTTTTATATTTTGATTTAACTTATCCGCTGCGGCAAAACCGCTGCGTTTGTATTACTTTGTTTATCGTTTATTATGGATTGGTTACCACTCCAGTAACATGGCGCCCCAGGTAAGACCTGCGCCAAATCCGGCTAACACCAGCTTGTCTCCGTTTTTAAGCTTTCCGGCTCTGTTTAACTCGTCCAGTAAAATAGGTACGGACGCGCCGGAGGTATTTCCATAGTGTTCCATGTTCACCGGGAATTTCTCCAGATCCACTTTCAGGCGTTTTGCAATGGACTCGATAATGCGGTAATTTGCCTGGTGGATGATAAACAGGTCAATATCCTCTGCCGTATTTCCAGTTTTTTCCAAAACTTCTTTGATACATTCTGGAACCTGCTTTACAGCAAATTTGAACACTTCCTGTCCTTCCATGGTCATATAGCCAAGCTCCGGTTTCTTTCCTAATAAGAAGTTTCCGGTAGAACGGCTGCCGCAGGTAAGTACCCCGCCTTTTGCTCCGTTGGAGTGCATATTCAGGCCAATGATGCCATTTTCAGCTGCTGTTACCACTGCTGCTCCTGCTCCGTCACCAAAGAGGACACAGGTGCTTCTGTCGGTCCAGTCTACTAACTTGCTTAACAGGTCAGCGCCAATTACAAGGGCTGTTTTGTAAAGACCGGAAGAAATGTAGGCATGTGCAGTGCTTAAAGCAAACACAAAACCGGTACATGCAGAGCTGATATCAAAGCAGGCTGCATTTACTGCGCCGACTTTTGCCTGTACCTCACAGGCTCCATTTGGGAAACAGTAATCCGGTGATGAGGTGGCCAGAATAATCAGGTCGATCTCTTCCGGGCTTATCCCCGCCTGCTCAATGGCTCTCCCTGCTGCCTTTGCTGCCATATCTGATGTGCTGTCGTCTGTTGCGATCCTTCGCTCACCGATCCCCGTGCGGCTGCGGATCCACTGGTCATTGGTTTCGACGATCTTTGACAGGTCATCATTTGTTACGATCTGAGCCGGTACATAGGAACCAGTTCCTATAATTTTTGTAGTCATTCTTATTATCCTTCCGCAGAAATACTTTGAACATCAAAGTAATACTACAGGAAGAGATACCATTTGTCAAGAAGTATTTTTGATATACGTTAATCAACTTTCTTTTCGTTTTTGTTCAATATTTTTCAGATATTCTTTTATATTGCTTTTATATTCCCCCCTTTGTCATTGACTTAATTTCCAGAATTTGTTACTTTCTAACTATACATTGTAAACAATGTATGATGTCTCTTAAGTTAGAGACTGTATATGGGGAAATGTACCTGGCGGATTTTTGCACACAACTGCCTCCGTTTACAGCGGCGGCAAAGATTCACAGAGTACGGCAAAACAGGAGGTATTTCATATGAAAACAACAGGGGTTATAAGAAAACTGGACGAACTTGGACGGATCACCCTTCCAATCGAACTGAGACGAAGCCTGAACATGGAAGTAAAAGATCCACTTGAGATCACAGTCCAGGATGACTGCATCATCCTAAAAAAAGCAGAAAACGCTGATATCTTCACCGGGGAAACAGAAGATTTAGTGGAATATGAAGGAAAGAAAGTTTCTAAGGCATCCATTCTGGCGCTGGCGAAACTGGC
>CAVIPV010000073.1:11651-14053 GCA_963644495.1 Prevotella sp.
TCTTCAATGGACATTTCTTCCCAGGCGCGGATCTCTTCTTCCCGTATCTCCTCTACCGGCTTTCCGGCGATGACGATAACGCACTCACCTTTTGGTTCTTCGGTTTCATAGTGGGCCAGAGCTTCTTCAAAGGTAGTCTGAAAGGCGCTTTCAAACTTCTTGGTTAGTTCCCGGCAGATCGTAATTTTCCGGTTTCCCAGTGCCCCATGCAGGTCTTCTAAAGTTGCCACCAAGTGATGAGGCGCTTCATAGACAATCATAGTCCTGGTCTCTTTTTTCAGTTCTTCTAAGATACGCTGGCGCTCTTTTTTATCGCTTTTTTCTGCAGGCAGAAATGCCTCAAAGCAGAACCTTCTGGTTGGAAGCCCGGACATGGTAAGGGCGGTGATGCAGGCTGCCGGTCCTGGAAGGGAAGTTACTGGAATACCTGCTTCGTAGCACTGTCTTACCAATTCTTCTCCCGGGTCAGAGATACCTGGTGTTCCTGCATCGGTGATCAGGGCAATATTGGTTCCCTCTGCCATTTTCTCCACCAGATATTTTGCCTTTTCCACCTTGTTATATTCATGATAACTGGTCATAGGCGTTTTTATGTCAAAATGATTTAACAGCTTGATACTGTGTCTTGTATCTTCCGCTGCGATCAGATCTGCCTCTTTTAATGTTTTTAACACCCGGTAGGTAATGTCTTCCAGATTACCGATCGGTGTTGCACACAGATATAATTTTCCTGTCATGTACTTTTCCTCCGCTTAAGCACATTGTATCTCCCCCTGGCGCTAAAGCGCCGGGAGACAGCTTTCTAATACCCATACGTAGTCCGTATCTCTTCTGAATACTCCCCGTTCTCATCAAACACGATCACAGGCGCTTCCACCTTCATCAGGGCACCGCCGCCTCTTACAGCCTCGATCAGCACCATATTGGCTTCCCGTTCCTTATAGGGATGTACGAATTTCATCCGTTTCGGCTCCAGACCATACCGCTTCATGGTCTGTAAGATCTCGATCAGTCTTCTTGGCCTGTGGACCATGTAAAATCGTCCCCCTGGCTTCAACACTCTTGTGCCTTCTCTTACCACATCATCTAAGGTGCAAAGCACCTCATGACGGGCAATGGCCTTGGCGTCTCCCGGGTTTTTGATCCCGTGGGCATCATTCATATAAGGTGGATTGCTGGTGACTACATCAAAAGAAGCCAGCGCAAACCTGCTTCCGGCCTCCTTGATATCTCCTGTTACGATCTCCACCTTTTCTTCCAGGTGATTGTATTTCACACTTCTTCTGGCCATATCCGCAGACTCTTCCTGGATCTCAAGGCCGGTAAAATGCTTCCCCTTCGTTTTCGCCTCTAAGAGAATGGGAATAATACCGGTCCCTGTTCCCAGATCCAACGCCTTTTCTCCCTGCTTTACCACCGCAAAACCGGACAGCAGCACCGCGTCCATGCCAAAACAGAAGGTGCCTTTTCTCTGGATAATGCCATAATGATTTCTCTGGAGATCATCAATCCTCTCATCATCCCTTAAAAGGATATTTCCTTCCTGTCTCCAGCTGTGTTCATTCTCATTATTTATCATTCAGCTTTGACTTTCCTTCCCGCTTTTCCAGCGCTTCCAGTTTCTTTAATTCTGCTTCTTCCTGCTTTTCGCCGCCTTTTCCCTTCTTTCTTCTGGGCTTGAACTTTAACTGGTCTACCTTGTATTCACGAATCTCTTTTTCATCCTTATCCACTACAACTACAACTTTTACCGTCTGGCGCAGCACATTCACGCTGTGTACTTCTCCCTTCAGACCATCTGCAGTGGTAACTGTATCACCAATTCCCGGCAGCTTGCTGTTTAATACCTCGTAGGTCTCTTCTTCATTCTTCAGACAGCACATCAGTCTTCCGCACATACCGGAGATCTTAGTTGGATTTAAGGACAGGTTCTGTTCCTTTGCCATTTTTATAGAAACCGGGATGAACTCAGACAGATAAGAATGGCAGCACAGCGGTCTTCCGCAGATGCCGATACCACCCATGATCTTGGTCTCATCTCTTACACCTACCTGGCGCAGCTCAATACGGGTCTTAAATACGCTTGCAAGATCCTTTACCAGCTCTCTGAAGTCAATTCTTCCGTCTGCTGTAAAGTAAAACAGCACCTTATTATTGTCGAATGTATATTCTGCATCGATCAGTTTCATTTCCAGGTTGTGCTTTTTGATCTTTTCCTGGCAGATCTTAAATGCTTCTTTTTCTTTCTCTTTATTTTTTGCTTCAATAGCCCGGTCCTCATCCGTTGCCATACGGATCACTGGCTTTAACGGCGGGATTACCTTTGTCTCATCTACTTCTCTGTTTCCTAAAACTACATAACCGTATTCAATGCCTCTGGCAGTTTCTACGATCACATGGTC
>CAVIPV010000074.1:0-13858 GCA_963644495.1 Prevotella sp.
CCCGGATCTCCTATATCCTTAGAAGTGATATAGCCGGTCTTAAGAGAAGGCTCTACTGCCTTTACCTTCACTAAAACATTATAATCAAAAGACGTGATCATACACTGATCCACCATTCCCTTATCACGGATCAGCTGTATGACTCTGTCCGTAAAATCGCTGCTCTGGCCAGCGTCTTCCTTTACCTCAATATTTAAGTGTATTTTCCCTTTACAGGTATTTAAGACCTCTTCCAGAGTAGGTATCTGTATGCCGCCAAATGCCGGGCCCATATTAGCTGCCGGATGGACTGCCTTTAATTCCTCCAGTGTCAGATCCCGGATCCTGGCATCCTTTCCCATGATCCGCTTCAGATTGCAATCGTGGAATACTACCGGCACATTGTCTTTCGTTTCATTTACATCCAGCTCGATCCAGTCAGAACCACTCTCAATAGCCTTTTCAAAGGCCGGGAGTGTATTTTCCAGCGCCTTTAAAGAGTCTCCTCTGTGGGCTGTGATCTCCACCTGATCGATCCAGGATGTATCTCCTGCATATACAGGCATCGTCTGCCCTAAAATAAGACAGGCCGTCACCATACAGACCGCCTTTTTTATGTGCATGATCCTATTCTTACTTCTTAAAATCATAAAATATCACTTCCTGAGATAAATTTTCACTTGAAATGTGGGGCCCGATGTCCTATATTAGGATGTCAGGGGCAAAAATATTTTGTCTCCAATGTTATATTTACTAAAGAGGAGCAAAAATGGATATCAATCAATTACTTAACGAACTGAAAGAAACCTATTCTTTTTCCAATGTAACATACACCCAGACACCAGGTGAAGCCATGACTGACTTCGTATTTTGCCTGACACAGGACCAGATCACCCGCTTTATTGAAAAAGCAGGCCGCTTAACTTCCATCGTAGAATCCTGTGCAAATATGATCAGCATCTGCGAACCTGGTTTAAAAGATACATTAATGGCAACTACCATCCGCTGCATGGGCGCAAACGAATTACATATCCGCACCTGCGATTCCATGATCAAAATGCTGATCCAGTCTCTTTTTGACTAATGGGTAGTATAGCACATTTTTTTTATAAAATACCATTTGTAAAAATACTTTCATAAAACTGTAAATATTTTTAGACATCCCCTGATAAATGAGGTACAATATAAGTATCTATTTATGGAAAGGGGATATTTTTATGCAGAAAAAACACTTACGTATCCTTGTAACAGCAGCCTGCTTAAGTGCGGGACTGGCATTTTCCGCCTATGGAGAAGAGGCCATTTCCTCTGTTCCTCTCTCCTTTACCTGGGATGGCGCCCCAAAAGGCGGAGAAATGGTAGGCACACTGACCGCCACTACCACCAGCAAAACCTTCATCGTAGAAGGAAGCGAATACCTAAAAGATGACGATACCTGGACCTACGGCGAATGGCCCTGCGCTGAGATCGAACTTTCCGCAGCAGAAGGCTATCACTTTGCAGAACCCACCCGCCGTACATTTTCCTTATCCGGCTGCAATGTCCAGTATAAAAGCGCTGAGATTGATGACGATGGAAGTACCCTGATCTTACAGGTCTACTTATCCCGCATCGGCGGCCAGCTGCCAAAGATCACCAATCTTTCCTGGAGCGGCGAAAACGCAGTCTGGGACAGTGTAGAAGGAAGCGACAGCTACGAAGTCTGCCTGAAAAAAGACGGCAAGACCATTATCACCGTTAATTCCAAAGGCACCTCCTACGATTTCTCCGACTACATTAACAACGCCGGTTCCTACACCTTCACTGTCCGCGCCATCACCACCGCCGGCAGCCAGAACAGCACCTGGTCCGCAAACTCCGAAACCTACATTCATTCCTTAGAAGATGCATGGCACAGCGACAACGGCACCTGGAAACAGGTGGTCAACAAATGGCGTTTCATCTACAAAGACAACTCCTACCCCACCTACAGCTGGCGCCAGATAGGAGAAAAATGGTACTACTTTGACGGAAACGGCTACATGGTAACCAGCTGCTACGTAAAATCCCTTGCAGAAAATCTGTATTACTGGATTGGAGAAGATGGCGTCTGGGATGAGACCGGAGATACGAGTACACCTAACAGGGCGAAATATAGCATTTATTAAGGTGATTTAAAAATATGATGTTGGGGTCAAAAGGTATTTTGACCCCTCTGATACCGAATTGCTACGTGCTTTGCACTCTCGCAATTCAAAAAATACTGATATATCACATAAATAAATAGGAAACGAGGATACATACACCATGAGATGGGTTCATCTGTTCAGCAGCACGATCCGCAACCGCGGATTACTTTATTACAGAAATGGGCATGTAACAAAAATCCAAAAAGCAGGCAATATTTATACTGGAACCGTAACTGGTTCCAGTTCTCATGTTTACAAGGTAATCATCAAAGAAGTACAGGGGATTGTGCGTTCCATGTCCTGCACCTGTCCCTATGCTCAGGGTGGTGACAGCTGCAAACATGAAGCTGCTGTTTTATATATGATCGACCAGGAACCGGAGCAGATCCAGAACGCTGATCCTGCAAAACCGGAAAAGCCTGATCCACCTTTAGATCAATTTGTTTTAGATGAGCTCATGGCTTCTCCTGGGGAATACACCTATTTTCGTCCAGAAGAAATGGGAAAATCTCTCCCCATTACCACTTCCATGTGGGAAAAGGCACTGGATTTTGTACGTGAAGGCAAGCTTAAACTAAGCAGCATGAAGACTACCTTTTCCGGCGGTTACTACTATTCCCAGGATAATTCACTGAAACTGGATATCATCGGGGTTTTTCCAAAATCCACATCCAGTTCCTATATGTCACCGGAAGTCCGGCTGACTTGTGATTCCACCCATATCCTGGAATGTCACTGTACCTACAGAGGCTGTAATACCAATTATGACATCAGCTCCCGTTTTGGAGCCAAAATTCCCTGCATTCACGGCCTTGGACTGTATTACCTTGCAGGACTAAAAATGAAAGAAGAAAAGCCTGGTGACGCTACTGACCGTAATGGTCAGGATTTCCTGCATCGTTTCCAGCTTTTGAATGTTCAAAACAAGCTTTTGGACATTGCAGACCAGCTTCCCGGAGAAACATTAGAATTAGAGGCCCGGCTTAATGATAAATACTCTGATATACTGACCGTTTCCTTCCGGATTGGTGCTAAATCCCTGTATATCATTAAAGATCTGACACAGTTTGTAGATCAGATGGAAAAAAAGGCTGTAGCCCAATTCGGCACCAAAACCACCTTAAAGCTAGGAGAAGAATACCTTACAGAACAGGGAAAACGCTACTATTCTTTCATAAAAAAATACATCACTGAACAAGAAAGATCCAATGCCTATTACCGCCGTTCTTTTGACCATATAGGTTATATAAAAGAAGAAATAAAACAGGAATTGCCTCTCTTTGGCCAGCGGATCGATGACCTGTACGAGGCCATTGGAAATACAGCTATAGAGCTGAACACTAACGACGGTTCCAAAAAGAAGAAAGAAATGCTCACCTGTCGTGACGCGTCACTCCCCCTTTCCTTAAAACTATCACCTGTGTACACGGTAAAAGGAATCTCAATTCCCCTGGCAGATGATGAGGACGATCCGTCCTCATCTGATGAAGATTTCGACGGAATCTGCGTAACAGGATCTCTCCACAAAACCATTAACGGTGCGAATGCTTCCTATTATATAGCACCCCCTTATTTTAACCGTATTTCCAAAGATCGTGTAAAAGAGATCGCTCCACTGGCAGATATGGCTTATGACGGTCAACTTCAATTCACCATTGGACGTCGCAATCTGTCCCAATTTTATTATCAAACGCTGCCTTGGATGCGAAGTATTGCAGATGTAGACGAATCGAAGTTGAATGAAGTACAATCTTTCCTTCCACCAGAAGCCCATTTTTCCTTCTATCTGGACACAGAAGGAAATCGGATCAGCTGTAAAGCAGAAGTTTCCTATGGTGATCTGCTTACTGCACCTCTTATTAAAAGAGAGCTGTCAGAAGTACTGCCAGAAACTTTCCGTGATCCCGACCGGGAATTTGATGCTGCTCATACCGTGCTCTGCTATTTCCCATTTACAGAAGCAAATGGTCTCTACTACAGTGAAAAAGATGAGTCTTCCATCTTTGAAATTTTAACAGAGGGTGTAGATCACCTTCTCTCACTTGGAGATGTGCATACCACAGATCGTTTCCGCAAGATTACGATCCGCAAAACACCGAAGCTTTCCGTAGGCATTTCCCTGGATAATGGCTTATTAGATCTGTCAGTTTCAGCAGAAGGCATTTCCAACGAAGAACTGCTGGAAATCCTGAAAAGCTACAAAAAGAAGCAGAAATTCTTCCGTCTGAAAAACGGAGACTTTCTGAAATTAGAAGAAGATGCAGAAGATAATCTTCTAATGCTGGAAAGCCTGTTGGATGAACTGCAGATTTCTCCAAAAGACTTTGTAAAAGGGAAAATGCATCTTCCCGCTTACCGGGCACTGTATTTAAACCGCCTGATGGAGCAGTCAGAAGAGCTATATGCTCAGCGTGACCGCCATTTTAAGCAGCTGATCCGTGAATTTAAGTCTGTCAATGATACAGATTTTGAAGTGCCTGAACATTTAAAGGCCACCATGCGCAACTATCAGTCAGAAGGCTATAAATGGATCCGTCTTTTAGACCACTTTGGGTTCGGTGGGATCCTTGCAGATGAAATGGGACTTGGAAAAACGCTCCAGGCTATTTCCGTTCTGTCTGCCCGCAAAGCAGAAAATGGACACTGCCATACATTAGTGATCACTCCCGCATCCCTTGTATACAACTGGTGTGAAGAACTCCACCGTTTTGCACCAGAATTACAGGCAGCGGCAGTAAGTGGAACACAGGCAGAACGTCAGCTGATCCTGCAAAAGCATGAATACTACGATATCCTGGTTACCTCCTATGACCTGTTAAAAAGAGATATCGACCAGTATGAAGGTCTGAAATTCGATTTCCAGATCCTGGATGAAGCACAATATATTAAAAATCATACTACAGCTGCTTCCAAAGCTGTAAAAGTGATCCACAGTAAGACCCGGCTGGCGTTGACTGGCACTCCAATTGAAAACCGTCTCAGCGAATTATGGAGCATCTTTGACTACCTTATGCCTGGTTTCTTATATAAATACGAAACCTTTAAAAAAAGTTTTGAAACACCTATCGTGAAAAACAAAGATAACGACGCATCTGAACGGCTCCGTCAAATGACAGCTCCCTTTATCCTTCGCCGCCTGAAAAAAGACGTTCTACGTGATCTGCCAGATAAGCTGGAAGAGGTTCGCTACGCGAAACCAGAGAAAAAGCAGCTGGATCTGTATAATGGCCAGCTGGTACATATGCAGAAACTGCTGAAAAACCAGAATGAAGAAGAATTTAACAAAAATAAGCTGAAGGTGCTGGCAGAACTTACAAGGATACGCCAGATCTGCTGTGATCCATCCCTTTGCTTTGAAGACTATAACGGTGGCTCTGCCAAACGGGAAGCATGCATGGAGCTGATCGCCAGTGCAGCCGAAAGCGGTCACAAAATGCTGGTATTTTCCCAGTTTACTTCCATGCTTGAATTACTGGAAAATGACCTGAAAGCAGCCGGATTTACCTGGTACAAGATCACTGGTTCTACTCCCAAAGAAGAACGCATCCGTCTGGTAAAAGCCTTTAACGAAGACTCTGTCCCCGTTTTCCTGATCTCGTTAAAAGCAGGAGGAACAGGACTGAACCTTACTGGCGCTGATATCGTCATCCACTACGATCCATGGTGGAATCTGGCCGTCCAAAACCAGGCCACCGACCGGGCCCACCGTTTAGGCCAGACCAAAACAGTCACTGTATACAAACTGATCATGAAAGATTCCATTGAAGAAAAGATCTTAAAAATGCAGGAAGCCAAAAAAAATCTTGCTGATGAGATTCTGAAAGGTGAAAATGGAAATCTGGGAAGTTTAAGTCAGGAAGAGTTGAGAGCGTTGATTGGCTGATCACACCAGCACAAAAATTCCATTCTTTAATGTCAAACCATTTTAAAAGCAGCTGTGGGAAAATCGTTTTTCCAAACAGCTGCTTTTTATTATGTTATGCTCTTTCTATCCGGCATTGATGTACCTTACTCTTCTTATCATAATTTACACCAACCAGCAAGATATTCCCCGTATATCCCAATAGTGGCTCGGGATATTTTCTCTCTTTTATCTGCTGTATCGCTGTATGCGCATCTTGATTCCATTTAAGTTCTACAACTAACGCCGGATAATCCTCTGCATATTCCGGTTTGGGAATAAAAACAAAATCTGCAAATCCCCGTCCCGCAGGCAATTCCCGTATTGGCTTAAAATAATATTGCATAGCACTGAGATATGCGATTGTTATAACGCAGCTTAATGAATTCTCGTTATTATACTGCAGCACTGATACATAATCCATATGGATCTTCTCAATGCCACTAGCAACCGCATCCTCATCCATATCCAGCGTCGCATTCAACAATTTTTCTGATTCATTTTGAAAAGAGATCAATTCATTCCATTTTTTCCTTTTGATTGCACGGATCAGTTCCTGCCGGATCTCCTCATTAGGAACTGCAGCCGTCTCGTCCCTTTTCAGATAAGCCAGATATCCCAAATGGATCAGGTATGTCAATACATCATCTTTATTAACAAAACTAACTGTATCATTTTGGAATGAAGTAACATCCACTTCTACAGATGCACCAGACAACATCTCAATAACCGCAGTTTTTAAACCATCAAAATTCATATTGATCAATGGCACGATGGTTTCATAAGAAGCAGTTCCTGACCAATAACTTTGAAAATCTCCTTCCAGCATAAGACTAACAACTGCATTCGGATTATAAACATGGTACTGCCCCAGCTGATAGCCATCATACCAGCGCTTTACCTCATCAAAATTTTGACCATATCGGGCACATAATCCCTTTACTTCATCTTCTGTAAATCCAACATAAGAAGCCAGCGGTCCTGCACTTAACATAGAATATTGCTTAAAATTATTCAGAGCAGACTGAGTCACCTCTTTCTTTATGGGCAAAATTCCTGTTAAATATGCAAGCTGGATATATTTTGTAGGTTCGCTTCCCTTAAACATTCCCCGCAAAAAATTAATATAACTATTCAATGCCTTTACATTATGAGCAGCATCCCGGATCAAAACATCCCATTCGTCAATAATGACTATGAATCTCTTTCCTGTTGCATTATTGATCCGTGAAAGTGCCTCCGGCAGAGAATTAAGTGTTTCAGGAAGTATATTAGGATAATATTCTTTTAACTCAGTTATTGTTTTTTCTGTTACATAAGATACAATATTTTCCGGTCCGCCAGCCGGTTCCATACACCACTGAATATCCAAATGGATCACATCATACTGATTCAGATGCTTCTCAAAATCCGGACTTTTACTTATCTCCAGTCCAGTAAACATTTCCCTGGAGCTGCAGCCTCTGCTATAATATGCCGTAAGCATATCCGCTGTAACAGATTTTCCGAATCTTCTCGGACGGCTGTTGCAAATGTAACCCTGGAGCGTATTCATTACTCTATTGGTGTATTCCAATAATCCCGTTTTATCCACATAAATTTCTGAATTAAGCATTACCTGGAAAGCTGAATTATCTGGATTTACAAATATTCCCATTTTACGCTCCTTTCCCAACTATACTCAACATATACTTATCACATATTACATATAAAAGTATAACCTATTCACTGTTATTTTTCAGCTAAATTATTTTTTCTTTCCTTCCACCATACAACTGCCCATACCGCAGCTCCAACAACAGAAAGACCGATTCCCACCTGCAAACCAGGAACATGGTATTTCAGCTCAATGGTATTTTCACCTGGTTCCAATGGTAAAGACATCATACAGTCACCCACCAGTTCCGGTTTTATTTTCTTACCATTTACCTTAACAGACCATCCTTTATCATAAGAAACAGATAAATATAAATGATCCATATTTTGCGGATTCTTTACTATTCCTGTAATAGAACCATCCCGGATCACCAGATCATCTTCTCTTCTGCTCTGGATCTCCTGTGCCGTTTCCGCTAATGTCTCCAGATCCGTATAGTAAAAATGAGCTGTTCCTACACTATTTTCTATTTTATCCCCATCTATGTGAACATTACATACCTCTGTGTCAGGCTGCTGCGGAATATAAAAGACATTGGGAGCAAGCCACATATTATATGCTGTTATAAACTGATCGCCCGAAAATATCTTTCCTGACTTATCATCTTTCATTTCAAAATAACCATACAATGGATCATTTCTATGCTCTATGTTATAAACCACCTTATTGGCTTCTGGTTGTGGTTCGCATACTATTTCTTTATTTACTTCCACATCCCGTCCCAACAGATAATTATATACCTGGTTTTGATATAAGAAAGCATTACTTTCTGACATATCTGGAAGAGGTTCCGATGACTCCGTATAAGTAAATGCCATAGGTAAAGCATATGGATTTTCATACACATATTTTCCATTCCCTGGTTCCATGTTCTCTAACTTTTTCAATCCAGGAATATCATAAGTTGAAAGCACATACTTCACTCCCAGAATACTGTCTGCTCCCAAAACAGATGTATTCACAACGTTCATAACATCTCCACCAATAGCATATCCCATCTGTTTCATAAAAAGGAGCTGATTTCGATCCGGATCTGAAGTATAACCGGAAATAGATTTATAATTGTACGCAATTCCCTCATTATAATTGGCAGTCAGTTTATTCCCATCTACGTCTCTCGTGCTGGTTTGATTTACTCTGTAAAAACGGCCATCCTGCTGCTGCAATTGGCTGATCAATTTCATTTCATCTTCCGTATACTTTACAAAATGTTCCACTCCGCCATCCAATGCCATGATCAGCTTGGCATTGTAGACAAGTTCCGTAGATACAGTGACCGCCATCAAAAACATCATGATCCTTTTAACAGACGCCCTTTTCGTCCAGAAAAGAATATCTGCAAAAAGCATTGTTGCAATAAAAGCAAGCGCTGTCATATAGATATTAAACGGCTTTCCCAGCGGTTTTACATACTCCATAAAAAATAATACAAGAACCGCCACTGCTGTTGCCTTCCACATCAATGCCCTTGTATCCGTTTCCTGATCTTTAACAGAAAAGAATTCGGCAGCTACCACGATCAGCGTAATGATCCCAATGTAAGAATACCGATACCAATAACTTCCTACTGCCTTCAACAGGCTAAATCCCCAGACAAACACCGGGATATAAAATAATGATAATACAAATACGAGCAGTATACTGTGAAGAATTTTTTTATTTCTATTAATCTTTTTGCATAACATATAAGCTATACAGCCGATCACAGCCAAGCTTCCGCAATATAAAGAAACACTTCCATATTCACTTCTAGAACCCAATTCAAATCTCTGGATAAAAGAGAAAATATTTCCCCATCCATAGATCCCCAAAATAGGGATCCACTCTACATTTCCTTTTCCATCAGACATAGCCAAAGCGGCCGGAAGAAAAAGAAATGCACCGATCATTAAAGCAGTTCCCATAGCAATACAATAACGAATGGTATGATCCACCATCTTTTTAATGTTGGATCTTTCAACAGGTGTTATAAGCAGCACCTCATACATAAACCAGATAACAGAGAACAGAAAATCAATAGCAGCGGAATACCAGTTAAACACCAAAGCAATTCCTGCTGCAGCCATAAGAAGCGCCTTTTTATTCTCAGTTACAAGCTGGTGTACTCCCAATAAGATCAATGGGAGCATATATACACCATCCAGCCACATAATATTACTTGCCTGTGCAATATTATACTGCATCATGCCATATCCCAGGGACAATACCATTACAACTGCAGTTTCAAGATTTTTAAAACGATTTCTTAAAAAAATACTGCAGGTCATAGAAGCCATAGACAACTTTAAAATTACTATTACAGTAAAAAATGCCTGTAGCTGATCTTTTCTGAAGAACGCTACCAGCAGATTAAACGGAGAAGACAGATAATAGGCAAACACAGCTATATTATTTCCACCCAATGTTCGGTTAAAAGTATAGCTTATTTTTTGAGTTCCATTTAACACATCCTTCAAATATGCAAAAAAATCCAGATACTGGATCTGAGCATCCATGATCGCCATAGATCCCTTGCTTCCAAAAGGGACGATCCCCTTTAAATAGCATAAGACCACCATAGAAATAGCTGTGATCATAAATACTGCGCTATATAATACTGCCTTTGTTTTCCTCGTCATTTACAAACCTCTTTTTCATACCTGCTAAAAAGCACTGCAAAGTTAAACCCTTCAGTCTTGCCCGCAGTGCTTTTCTTTATGCTACGATCACACCGATCACATCTACATTTACATTTTTTGCCAGTTCCAATTCCTGTGCAATAACAGAATATCTGGAATTTCCTCTTTCTTCTACCAGGATCACGCCTTCTGCCTCTGCAAGTTTTCTGCGGGCAGATGCACTTTCTACCAGATTTCTCTCACATACGATCTGTGTCTGTGGAAGTGCTGTCTTCAGATGCTCACATACCTGCTCCATCTGTTTCTCCGATGCAAGTCCCGTTACAAACAAGGCCTTCTTACCTTCTGCATAATTGGCTGCATTAGCCTCGATCATCTCGTAGATCACATCATCTGGCCAGACCTTATCATCTCCTGCAAGATGACGCAGCCAGCTATCGATAAATCCAAATGCGCGCTTCTTAGGAACAACTGAAAATGCGCCCAGGCTCTTGATACGGAAACGGTTAATAATCTCCTTGTCTGAAGTAACCTTGTCTCCCATGATGTACATACCAGCTACTGCACATACAGAAACAAAACCACCTGCTAAAAATCCTAAGATCACATATTTTGCAAGTCCCTGTGAAGAACCAGCAACTGTATTTTCATCTACAGGTTCTTTCAGGCCATCCAGACTTGTCTGAAGATCTTTCTGTGACTTCTGAAGATTTGATATATTATTACGTACGGATTGCTGCTGGTTTAAAAGATCTCTGTCTACCTGTTCACCTGTTGACTGGCTGAGAAGACGAATCTCATGTGCCTTTAACTCCGTTTCAAACTTACCATGAAGTTCCTCTACCTGGTTTAAAACATCCTTCATTACCGCTTCTGTATATTCACTATCTGCACCAATTACCTCAAGGTGAAGGATCCCTCTGGCTGCAGCCTCATCCTGCATTTCAAACACAAGACCAATTCCGCTGTTCTCATCTGTTCCCAGACTTCCCTTTACACGGATAGTCTCTCTTATATAGCGCTCTTCTGTTCCGATCACCTGAGCAGTTTTCTGAACATAATCACCTTTCCCAAGACTATATTCATAAGCATTTAACAGACTTCCAAGTCCCTTGTCTCTGGTATCAGTGATTGCAACCAATACATCAGCAGAAGAAACTGCCTCATTATATGGATTGATCTGCATTAAAGGCGCCTCTGCAAGATAACGGTTCTGCTCATCCATACTATTCTGAAGATTTTCAATAGAAGTCTCTATCGCCAGTTTTTCTTTTTCATAATCTTCCAGTTCTTCCTGATAGCTTTCATTCTGGATCACTTCCGGCTGCGATGAATTTCCTTTTAATCCCTTATATCCGCCTAAAAGAACTGCTCCAACCACAGCTGCTAAAAGGAGGATCCTCCATCTGTATAACAATACAAATAACAGATCCTTTAAATCTATTTCCTGCTCATAATCCTCTGTGTACATCACTTTCTCCTTATCATTTATTTCACCTTGTCATTATCTGGAACCTTTACCAGTAATAACAATTCCCACTGTCATCAAAAGGATCTTGATATCCTTTAAAATGCTCCAGTTATCAATATACTGCATATCCAGCTGCACTACTTCATCAAAATCTTTAATATCGCTGCGGCCGCTTACCTGCCATAAACCAGTAAGCCCCGGAGTCATACTTAGACGGCACTTATGCTTTGCTTCATAGCGCTCAAACTCATCCACCGTCGGCGGTCTTGTTCCCACCAGGCTCATATCGCCTTTTAAAATATTCCAAAACTGGGGAAGTTCATCAATACTGGTCTTTCGGATAAATTTACCTACCTTTGTAATACGGGGATCATTTTCCATCTTAAACATAAGACCGTGAACCTCATTCTGGGCCATCAGTTCTTTCTTGCGCTGTTCTGCATCCTGATACATAGAACGGAACTTATAGAAAGTGAAGCGGCGGCCATTTTTTCCTATTCTGGTCTGACCAAAAAATACAGGTCCTGGAGACTCTAACTTGATTGCCGGTGCAACAAAGATCGTGGCAATTCCCAAAATAACCATACCAACCAGAGAACCTGCAATATCAAGAAGCCTCTTAAGGATCAATTCCCTTGTAGAAATAACATTTCTTGCAAAAGTAACTACTGCATATTTTCCTACCTGGTTTAAATTCTTATTGCCATGACTTAATAGATCAAAGGCATCAATATTTACATCTACGATAACGCCCATCTGTTCCAGTTCAGAAACCCAGTCTTTTAAAGTTCCCCGCTCGATTCCATCTGTATACGCAATAAATACTTCATCGATCTCATTGTGGATCACATAGTCCATCAATGTTTCCTTAGAAGCTACCACTGGATATCCCACAAAATCCGTACCGGCTTCATCCTTATCCAGAAATACCAGTCCGCTAAGCACTCGGTTCCATTCCTTATAAGCAACCAGATTGTCGATCAATGCTCCTGCTTTGCCTGAACTGGTTACAAGCAAAAGATGACTGCTGTGTTTGCTGTATTTATAAACACGGGTCATATACTGTTTAAAGCAGACTCTTCCTATATACATAAGAACCGTATCTGTCACAACAAAATAGCCAAATACCAGTCTGGACAATTCTGCACTTCTGTGCATCGCATAAAGCAGTACGATCCAGCAAATAGCTAACGCACTCTCCAGCCGTACTACACTGATCAGTTCATCAAAATAACCTCGTCTGAAAAAATGATGATTAAAATTTGCAAATACATTAATTAATATGTACAGCAGACACATTGTAAATACCAGCCACGCCTGGTCTCCATGTGCAAAGGCTCCATACAGCCTTCCATACCGGATCCAGAACGCCAGAGCACTGCTGCACAAAATGCAGAAAATATCGATCAGCCAGATCAGCATATTTTCCATATTTCTTCGCTTTTGGTACATCTCAACTCTTCTCCCCTGTTTCTCTATAGCCTGCAGATTACGTAAAAACGCAAAAATCTACATTAGACATGGGTATTATAACATATATCGATTAAAAATAAATGTATATTCCCTTAAAATTATGGGATTTTTGAAATAAAAATTTTTCCAGATATCTTTCCTTCAAAAAATAATCTTGATTTAGTTTTCTATTCATGCTACAATTATTGCAACTGAATATTAGTTGCAATAATTGTAGAGGTGGTGATCCATTGTAAATGTCCAAAAAAGATGATCTATTAAAAAAATTATGTAGAAAACCAAGTCCTAAAAACTTCACTACCAGAGAACTGGATGCGTTGATGCGCCTGTGTGACTGTGAAAAATTTTCTGGTGGAAGAGGTTCAGGCATTGGTTTTGTACATAACAAAACCTTAAAAATACTGCAATTTGACCAGCCTCATCCTGGAAATGAATTGTATCAATACCAGATCAAAAAAACGATACAATTTTTAAAGGAAATTGAGGAAATAACGAATAATGATCCTTAAACAACTTCATAGCTATAAACTGCTGCAGATTTTTTCAATATGCTCTGCAGCAGTACAATGATAATTCTATACAATGCAAATG